>NZ_JBIDFB010000002.1:0-285384 GCF_046635565.1 Gilliamella sp. BG7
TCACTCGCTTCTATCTGCAAGACCATAAGGTAACATGATACTACTTTTCTCTATTTTTTAATTGTTTATATATAATTGCTATGATTGCCATCGATAAACCACAAAAATGTAATCACAACTAAGAAAAACAGAACGCGATCTGTTGGAAGGGATATCAAAAGTACAGCAATTAATTTTATATCCCCAGCACCAACTAAGCGGCAATAAAAAAGAAACAGACCACAGATTAGAAATATAGCTGATGCACCACAATTGACTGCTCTCTATCAAAAACAAACTTTAACATAGTCAAAACGAATATTATTATGGCGATCTTATTTTAGATAGTTTTAGGATCTTAAATCCGTATAACATGAAAATAACAAAACATATCTAAATAGCTAACATAATAATATTATTCACTAATTCTTAACTAATCACTATTTTCCTTGCCCCGGAATATAATCTGGACCATAAACCCTTTTCATTGCATTAACAACAAAATCAAGCTCTTTTCCCGGCCAATTTACATTTTCGTTGCTTTGTTGTGAAAATTTATGCCCAGCTCCATATCCAACACCAAAGGCTTGCCCCTCATCATTCCAATATATTATATCTTCTTTAGCACCATCAATTTTAGTCAAATTTCCATGATAGGTTCTTCTCGTTGGAATATTTCCATATATTTGTTTAAAAGCAGATCCTTCTGTTGCCCCCCATGTCCATAAGCCTTTATCTTTATCAATAGCAACACACCCTACATATCGACAATAAAGCGTATCTATGTTTCCTTTGATGTGGGTAGGTGTTGTCACATTTCTTCCAGGCATCATACCAATCCCTATATAACTTCCAGCCCCCATACCATAAACATCACCTGACGAGGTTAAAAACGCGGTGTAACGATCACCCCCAGCAATATACACTATATCCTTACCACTAACACCTGAGGGGAGATTTGTAATTTGTATTGGTCTGGTTCGATATACATGATCAGTTGGATTTTCAAAACCAAATGCATTTCTTTCGTCATCACCCCATCCAAAAACTTCACCAGCATCATTAATGGCATATCCACTTTCGTAAGCTGCGCCAAGTAATACCACTGGCCTATTGTTAAAATATTCTCGAGGGACCTTATAAAGATCATTAATCGAGTTTATTTCTCCGTTCGCCATTTGACCATATATACCATGCCCCCAAGTATAAACATCACCGCTTTTGGTTAAAGCATAAGATGTATATTCTCCTGTACCTATCATAACAACATTTTCATTTTCTAAAACTAATACAGGCACACTTGGATAAGATGTTGCATTACCATTACCAGATGCCTCATGATATCCATTTTGTCCCCAGCCCCAGACATTACCTTTTTCATCCAATGCAATAATATGATATATTCCTGCAGCTAATTGTGTAATAGTGATCCCGTTATTAGCAAAAAACTCTATTCTAGCAGGTGGATGATATTCGCCATCATGCGATATTCCATTACCCTGCTGCGCTGAATTTCTAAACCCCCAAACCCAAACATCACCGTTTTCTATTGTTATACCCGTATCAACTAAGTGAGTTTTTGAAGTAATACTTATTGCTGACTTTGATTTGGATGTTAAAATCACAGCATCTGTATCTGCTTTCACTAATAATGAAAAAAACATACAGGATATGAATAACACTACTTTTTTTAATTTCATTAAGTGTACCTCCCCTTCCTAGTTGTTTATTTTTTATACTTTCTTTTATTAATAAATTCACTCGCTTCTATCTGCAAGACCATAAGGTAACGTGATACTACTTTTCTCTATTTTTTAATTGGTTATATATAATTGCTATGATTGCCATCGGTAAACCACAAAAATGTAATCACAACCAAGAAAAACAGAACGCGATCTGTTGGAAGGGATATCAAAAGTACAGCAATTAATTTTATATACCCAACCCAAATAATCGCCAATAAAAGAGAAACAGCCCACAGATTAGAAATATAGCTGATGCACCATAATTTGGCTGCTCTCTATCGTAAATAAAATTTAATATAGTCAAAACGAATATTATTATGGCGATCTTATTTTAGATAGTTTTAGGATCTTAAATCCGTATAACATGAAAATAACAAAACATATCTAAATAGCTAACATAATAATATTATTCACTAATTCTTAACTAATCATTACTGTCCTTGCCCTGGAATATGTTTATTACCATAAACCCCTTTCATTGCATCAACAACAAATTTAAGCTCTTTCCCTGGCCAATTTACATTTTCATTGGTTCGTTGTGAAAATTTATGCCCAGATCCGTATCCAACACCATAGGCTTTCCCCTTATCATTCCAATATATTATATGCTCTTTACCTATATCAATTTTAGTCAAATTACCATAGTAATTTCTTTTCGTTGGAGTACGTCCATATAGTTGTCTAAAAGCAGATCCTTCTGTTGCCCCCCATGTCCATAATCCATTCTTTTTATCAATAGCAACACACCCTACATATCGACAAGAAAGCATCTTTATATTTCGTATGATAAGCATAGGTGTTGTCACCTTTATTTGAGGCCCCATATTAAGCCCTAAATAATTTCCTGCCCCCATACCATAAACATCACCTGACGAGGTTAAAAACGCGGTGAAACGATCGCCCCCAGTGATATGCACTATTTTCTTGCCATTAACGTCAGGGGGTAGATTTGTAATTTTTTTTGGTGTGGTTCGATATACATGAGCAGCTGGATTGTAAAAACCAAATGCATTATCTTCATCATCACCCCATCCAAAAACTTCACCAGCATTATTAATGGCATATCCACTTTCGTAACCACCGCCAATAGATACCACCGGTCTATTATTAAAATATTGTCGAGGGATCTTATAAACATCATTAACCACCTTCCTTTTTCCGTTCCCCATTTGACCATATACACCATGCCCCCAAGTATAAACATCGCCGCTTTTGGTTAAAGCATAAGATGAATATAGTCCTGCACTAATCATAACAACATTTTTTTTCTTTAAAGTTAAAAAAGGCCAGCATTGATAGCCCGCCGCATTACCATTACCAGATGCCTCATGATATCCATTTTGTCCCCAGCCCCAGACATTACCTTTTTCATCTAATGCAATAATGTGATATAACCCTGCAGCTAATTGTGTAACATTTAGATCTCTATCAGCAAAAAACTCCACCCTAGCAGGTCTGCTAAATCCGCTACTAGCATGGCATATTCCATTACCTTGCAGCCCTGTATTTCTAAACCCCCAAACCCAAACATCACCGTTTTCTAACGTTAAACCCGTATCAACTAAGTTGCTAGTTAAGGAAATACCTATTGCTGACTTTGATTTTAAATTTGCTGACTTTGTTGTTGGTAAATTTACCGAATCTGTACCTGCTTTCACTAATAATGGGAAAAATAAACAGGATATGAATAATGTGGCTTTTTTTAATTTCATTAAGTGTACCCCCCTAGTTGTTTATTCCTTATACTTTCTTTTATTAATAAATTCACCCGCTTCTATCTGAGTGATTCCTATCAAAGCATCATATAATGTTTGATAATCTTGAACCTTAGGTAAATTACCTTTCATTTTCGCGATAAACCACTTTCCATACGCTGTTCTATATTCAGCTGTCGTTACTCTTGGACAAATTTTACATATCCGTTAGCTATTACAATACAACGCTAAAATAGTGTGATAGACGTTAAAAAATAGCTACCACTAATTGCAAGACCATAAGGTAACGTGATACCACTTTCGATCTTTTTTAAGTATTTATATATAATTGCTATGATTGCCATCGGTAAACCACAAAATGTAATAACAATCAAGAAAGACAGAACGCGATCTGTTGGGAGGGATATCAAAAGTACAACAATTAATTTTATATCCCCAGCACCAACTAATCGGCAATAAAAAAGAAACAGACCACAGATTAGAAATATAGCTGATGCGCCATAATTTAGCTGTCCTTTACCAAAAATAAAATTTAACATAATCAAAACGAATATTATTATGACGATTTTATTTGAGATAGTTCGAGATCTTAAATCCGTATAACATGAAAATAACAAACATATCCAAATAGCCAACATAATAATATCATTCACTAATTCTTGACTAATCATTATTGTCCTTGCCCCGGAATATAATCTAGACCATAAACCCTTTTCATTGCATTAATAACAAAATCAAGCTCTTTTCCCGGCCAATTTACATTTTCGTTGCTTTGTTGTGAAAATTTATGCCCAGCTCCATATCCAACACCATAGGCTTTTCCCTCATCATTCCAATATATTATATGTTCTTTACCACCATCAATTTTAGTCAAAATTCCATTATGAGTTCTTCTCGTTGGAGTATTTCCATATATTTGTTTAAAAGCAGATCCTTCTGTTGCCCCCCATGTCCATAAGCCTTTATCTTTATCAACAGCAACACATCCTACATATCGACAATAAAGCATATCTATGTTTCCTATGATGCGCCTAGGTGTTGTCACATTTCTTCCAGGCATCATACCAATCCCTATATAACTTCCAGCCCCCATACCATAAACATCACCTGACGAGGTTAAAAACGCGGTGTAACGATCACCCCCAGCAATATACACTATATCCTTACCACTAACACCTGAGGGGAGATTTGTAATTTGTATTGGTCTGGTTCGATATACATGATCAGTTGGATTTTCAAAACCAAATGCATTACTTTCGTCATCACCCCATCCAAAAACTTCACCAGCATCATTAATGGCATATCCACTTTCGTAAGCTGCGCCAAGTAATACCACTGGCCTATTGTTAAAATATTCTCGAGGGATCTTATAAATATCATTAGCTGTGTTTCTTCCTCCGTTCGCCGTTTGACCATATATACCATGCCCCCAAGTATAAACATCACCGCTTTTGGTTAAAGCATAAGATATATACTCTCCCGTACCTATCATAACAACATTTTCATTTTCTAAAACTAATACAGGCACACTTGGATAAGATGTTGCATTACCATTACCAGATGCCTCATGATATCCATTTTGTCCCCAGCCCCAGACATTACCTTTTTCATCTAATGCAATAATATGATATATTCCTGCAGCTAATTGTGTAATATCGATCCCTTTATTAGCAAAAAACGCTACTCTAGCAGGTGTTTTATATTCGCCATCATGCGATACTCCATTACCCTGCTGCCCTGAATTTCTAAACCCCCAAACCCAAACATCACCGTTTTCTATTGTTATACCCGTATCAACTAAGTGAGTTTTTGAAGCAATACTTATTGCTGACTTTGATGTTAAAATAATAGCATCTGTATCTGCTTTCACTAATAATGAAAAAAATGAGCAAGATATGAATAATACTACTTTTTTTAATTTCATTTATTATAACTCCTAATAGCTATTATTCAGACTCACTTTTATTAATAAATTTGCCTGTTTCTGTCTGGATAATTCTTGTCAAAGCATCATATAATGTTTGATAATCTTGAGCCTCATGTAAATATTGTTTGTTACCTTTCATACAATTGGTAAACCATTTTCCATATACTGTTTTATATTCATCATCTGTTTTCAAATTAGCTGCTTTTGGAGAAAGTTTTACATAGTGGATAGCCGCATTACTAGCTACCTCATCAATATAACCTTTTTCTTTATTGTCAGATGACGTTAATCCACTAGTTATTGCTTGACAAACACCGTTTTCCAAAAATTGATCTCTAAGGAGATCTGCTCCAGTATCATCTTTGCCATCTGTAATAATAATCATTATTTTATTACGAGCCGCATTACTTTTTGCTATTACTGGAACAGTCCTTAACAAAGCTGTAATAGTATCTGTTCCACCGCCCGGTCGCCAATTTGCTTTTTTAATATAATCTAAAATTTTAGAATTATGCTCTCTATCATCACTAAACGGAATTAAACGAGGCGATAATTTAAAGCTTTTTAGATTCTTTGCAGCTTCAGCAAATCTTTCAAAACTGCTTTGCATATTTATTATTTCTTCGCTCATAATTCCATTATTATATAATGGAGATTGGCACATTCCTTGAAATGGTGAAAAATCAGCGACAGTTGGCGAAATAGGTCGATTAAATGTTATAATATTAGTTTTCATTTCACTAAATAATGTATTAATAGTTCCTTTGACATCGACTGTTTCGGTATTAGCAAATGAATAATGCACATTGGGATGAGCGTCAGAAAACATATGATCATACTGTTCAACTATTTTGGCGTATTGACTTTTAATAATACTTTTATTCTTCTTATTTAATGGATAATCATCAGGATCTTTTAGATCACAAGCATATTTTGCTGTTCCATTATTAAGACTTTCAGTACTATTTTGAAGACGACATAGCCCTTTATCGACCAAGGCTTCATTAGTATGTAGCCCTAAAGCAGGACCAAGTATTTGTGAATAATAAAGATAATAAAAATAATCTAAATTGTAATAAACCGTGTTTTCAAAATTCCCAAGATAGTCATACTTTAAATAATCTTTAATAATCCCATTTTTTTCTAATTTACTCCATTTTTGATATGCAATATTTTTATTTGCCCAAAAATTATAATCAACAACATTGTAAGGGGATTTCAATTTGTACATTATCGAGCAAGAATAACTCTCTCCACCAGCTAGATTTTTAGTTTTGTTCTGGACAGGAACACCAATATCATAGGGAACTAATGCAAACTTATATTCTGGATATTGTTTAAACTTATTGATAATATTAGCAATTGCTGTTTTCATATAATGAAGACGTTCCTTGTCGGCATTTCCATTTTGCTGAGAGTAACGATTACAGTTATAGTCGTTATATAGGCATGTTGCTGAACCCGAAAAATCACTAATAAAAGCTATATCAACTGTTTCAATACGATCAAACTTTTTTGTATTTCCATAGCTTTCTGTTTTATTACTTACAAGGATAGATTGATTTGACTCATCGGGTTTTCCGTCTTCTTTCCCACTTATTAGAGAATCAAATTTTTGCTTATAGACAATACTATAGACTCTTTTATTTTTTTCATATTCTACGTCAATAGTGGCATCGATACCTTCTATAAAATCGTCACTAATTTTATGATTTATAAAATAATTAATATAGTTCAATGCCATTTTACGATTTTGTTCAATTGCAGATTGATCAACATTTTTATTGTTTAAAGCTACAATAGCTAACGAAGCTTCGTTAGTTGCTTCAGAGACTCGAGCTCGATTACGCATTGTTTGGGTATGATCTATTGAAACTACCATACAAAGAAACATAGCAGGTAACATAATCGCAAGACTTAAAACAATACTTCCTGAAGTACACTTAAAAAAAGATTTTTTATTGTTCTGGTTAGCTTTAATATTGCACATATAATCCTCGCAAAAGTGTGTTGATTAGAGATGATAAATTGGACAACTTGTTCTATTAGAACTCAAAATATCACCACAACGCGACAGCACAACAATATTACTACATAAATTTGGTAAGGTGTCCGTAGCCTTTCTGCTTGAGTTAATCCATTTTAAATAAAGGCTTTCTTCGTTAACAATACACATGCTAACGCGATATAAGGGAATCCAACGCCCCGCTAACCCCGAGGTAGGATCGGTAATTCGTGGAACATACGGAACAAGCTTGGAATAATTACTAAGTGAACTATTTGAATGATCGGTTATACTAGGTAATGAAGTAAAATAGTTTTCAATTTCATTATTACACGTACCAGAGGTGCAAGATTTAGCGCTTAATGTCGCAAATTTTGCGTCTTTTATACTTGCTGGATGATTAGTATCTTGGAAAATAAATAAACCATCTATTTTTAGAGCAACATCACGCCCATTTAATAATGAGCTTGCTAGTCGGCGGAGTTCTTCCACTTGGGTATTATCAAACAGCTCATGAGATTGAGAGCAAGAATTAGAATTACTGCATAATGAAGATATACTACTTTGAATACTCGAGCCATCTATAACTGGGTAGATGGATGATCTTTCACGAAAAATAGAGGCTACAGTATAGTTTGCTCGTTCTAATTTATTTTGTAGCATGACACTACAGTAAACATCGTAGATAATAAATACTAAGACTGAAAATAAACAGAAACACGCTGCAAACTCAATTGACATAATACCGTCTTTATTGCGAAAAAAATTACCATAATATTTCATTTGCTATTTCATTCCTTTAATTATCAATTATTTTAATAAAATTCACGGTAAACAACAGTCTTTTTTTCCAAAGAGGTATCTAATATACGGCTAAACAAATTGGAGAATATGGCACGATAATCATATTTCAATTTAAACAATAGTATTCGAGTATCGTCGCTAGGAGAACCTTGACAATTATTCTTAATTGTCTCGTCGATTGTTTTACAATATGCCACGGCTATTTCAAATTTTTTTGGATCAGCTATATAAGGCCATAAAGGCACTTCAGTTCTGATCAACTGCTGTAATTTCTGATTATAATCATTCTTTTGCGAAATAGCCGTTTGTCTAGTTATTTCTGTAGTCACTAAATCCAAAGCAGAACCAATAAACATAATCCGGCTAAATTCAATTATAAACAAAAATAAAATAATTATATAAGGAAAAACAATTGCAAATTCTATCGGAACATTCGCATTTTTTTGACGAAAAAATAATTTCCAACATTTCAACATAATTTTTACTCTACATTCTATTAAGGGTTAATCTTCTTTTTCTTTAATATTGAAAAAGATGTTTTCTGTTGTTTATTTTTTTTTATTTCCTTACTACCAATAATAGCTGTAGCTATTTCTTTTATTTCATTACTATGATGCGCATTTTTAAATTTATCCATTTTAGGGATAAATTTACGCGTAAAATCAATACTTCTACCTAAAAAATCTTCAATATCCTCATCTCGTAAAGCATTTTTTTTATCATAAGGAAGATTTTCATTTAGACAGACCAAAAAACGCTTATTTAGTAAATTCGGATTTTGTGTAGTAGTACGCGAAATTTCATCCAGCAATTTCTTAGCAACTTTGACTGAGAATGGATCCCGATTTATTACGATAAAAACAATACTAGAAAACGTAATAATTTCTTCAAAATGCCTAATGGAGGAGGATAATCCCATATTTTGATCAATAACAGTGATATTGAATTGTCCTGAATTCAAATCATCATATTTCCAAGCCCGTTCACTGGATTCAATTTTTACTTGTAAAGACAGTCCAACATCAACTAATGAATCATCTTGGGGTATTGGCATTTCAAATAAAAAATCTGCATTAGGACTTGTAGTTGCGCCTTGAATATAAAAAAGAGGATAATTAGTTAGTGAACTGATATTTTTTAGTGTATGGATAGCCAATGATGAAGTACCAATTCCCCCTTTACAACCTAAAAATGTAATAATGCTACCTGTTCTTTGGCTTGAT
Organism: Gilliamella sp. BG7; assembly: GCF_046635565.1. Classification (NCBI taxonomy): domain Bacteria; kingdom Pseudomonadati; phylum Pseudomonadota; class Gammaproteobacteria; order Orbales; family Orbaceae; genus Gilliamella; species Gilliamella sp. BG7. The sequence continues at coordinate 9,399 of NZ_JBIDFB010000002.1, forward strand.
CCAGTGGTAATACTTCTTGAGTGTAATATGGTTGGAATCTTCTCTAATTGGCTATTTTCTAATAAAAAATGAATTCCTCTTTTTAATAAATATTCAGAAAACTGAATTGAATCATGCATACCAATGAGTATTGTCGTTGCCTTAATTGGAATATAACGATTAATAGTTTCAGATAATAACTCAGCATCATCTTCTTCTTTGATATCTATAATAATAGCATCATATTGGTTCCAATGCGGCTCTTCTTTTAATTCAGATAAATCTAATGAGATGGTTTCTATACTTAATACATTGTAAAGGAAAAGTATAGAACGTATATTTTCGATCAATTCACTTCTTTTACTTAAAATAGCAATGTGAAAACCAGTGATACGCCCAGCCACAAATTCTTGTGAAGTCCCTTTTGATATATCTATATCTTTTTTATTACCAAATAATTGCATAAGAATCCCATTAACCTTTTATTCAATAAAACCCATGTCATTAATAAATTTTTCACTTTCATTAGAAATTGGTACTGTTTTACGTCGTTGCTTATCCACATTATTCTTAATGTTAAAGAAGCTATTAATTACATCTGTTCGTTCTAACATCGGTAATTCTACACCATTAAAACTACTATTAGGTGTAACTAAATTAACTGTTGCAAATACAACCATTTCACTCTTTTCACGAGCTGATGTTGCGCTACGTGCTAATGCTCCTAAAATTGGAATTTCACTAACAAAAGGAATACGAGATAATGTTTCTGAATCTTGTTCATTAATTAGGCCTGCAATAACAAAGCTGTCTCCATCAGATAAATCAATGGTAGAACTCGTTTTCCGAGTTTGTAAGGTGGGAATATTATAGTCATTGAAAGCATATGATCCTGCAACCGAACTCACTTCATTATTAATAAATAATCTAATACGTTTATCATTATTCACTTTGGTACTAATGTTTAATTTGATACCATACTCTTTATAAGTAACATCTGATTCACCATCTTTGTTTTTAGTCACAATGGGAATCTCACCACCAACTAAAAATGATGCACTTTCACCAGATAAAACAGATAAATTAGGTTGTGCTAAAATTTTGGCCAAATTATCATTTTTTATTGCTCGAATCATTGTTGTAATATTATGAATATTAAACCCTTTTTTCAAACCTAACAGCGTAAATTCACCAACATTATTCATCGTACTACCACCACTTTCAGACATACTATCCAAAGTTAAACTTTGCCATTCAATACCCAATGAATCAGTGAATTTTTTGCTAACTTCAACAAAGGTCAATTTTACATTAACTTGATACTCCTCAATCACTCTAATATTATCTATTATATTGTTATATACATAATAATCTTGAAATGCAAGATCTGCATCTGATGATGATGATGTATGGCTTCGTCGTTCAGCATTTTGACCTACAAGTGAACCTACAACCGTCATAATTTTACTTTTTGTTGTAGTATCTGGAGTAGTGCCGTTTAGTACATAAACAAATTTACCATTTGGATCCCCATTATCATAACGATCAATTGTCACGCTACTATTCGGAAAATTTTGCGCTAATCTGTGTGTAATTTGAGATAAAAGCGGATCAACATTAATTGTATCATTAAGAATAATATTATTTGCATCATCATATACTAGTAAGCTAGCTCTACCATTTGATTTACCATATATAATTAATGATTTACCACCTACAACTTCATAATTTGCTACGCTGTCTTGGCTAATGAAAACAGTACCAACATTCTCAGGTAAAACAATTGATTTGCTTTGCCCGATCTGCAAATTATGGACATTAGCAAAAACTAACGGGGAAAAGCTAATTGATAATAAGCAAACTAGCTTTCTGATTGCGTTCATAATTGGTTTAACTTTTATTAGCATTCTTAGTTACCTTTTAACAAATTAATCTGTCTATTCTTTGAAAATATAGCCTTATCAGTTAATGGCCAGTCCTTTTCTTTATCATCCAACAAATGTAATCCATCTTCAACATTGTTTTTAAAAGTGCTTGGGTAAATCATAATTGTTGAATTTGTCATTAATGTTCTTAACAATTTAATTTCTTGATTTGAAAGCTCTAGTTGAATTTGATTTACACTTCTTTTCTGAAAGCTTGAACCATCTTCATCATCTTGATCAATATAAAGAATTTTTTTACCGACAATAATCGGTTTTATACTATTCTTAACAAAATCATCACTAGGTGAAACTAACTTATTAGAATTTGATCCACCATCGCTATAAAATATATAAAGATCAACAAGATCACCAACCTTTAGATTTCTTACCAAATAAGAATCAATTTGTTCTAATTTGAACGGAAACATGTAATTGCCTTCTTTTACAGCTAGCAGTCTATAGTCATCTGAATTGGGTGAAGCGACAAAACTATTTTCTATAAATGTATCTTTCGCTATATGATTTTTAGCAACATAAGAATCAATTGCTATCGCATCACTTATATATTTGGATTTTTCATTAGCTAAGGTATCAACCTCTATTGATTTAAAATAGTAATCATCCTTAGTCAATATTTTCGTTTTACTAATATCATGTTTTGCAACAGCTATTGTTATGCTCTCTCTTTTGGGTTCTTCTCTTACTTGTACTTGCATATAATCCCCTGGTTCAGCAACAGGCACCGGCGTAGGTTCGGGTGTCGATTTTGTAAACAATAATGCTAGTCCCACAACTAACATTAATATATATAAAATAATTATTTTTTTCTCTTTCATGCAAACTCCATATGATTTATATTTATTATTACATTTATTTATTTTCTAAATAAAAATCAAATGCAAAACAGTGATCTTTACCGTTAGAACTAGGACCGGCATCAAAATCCTTCACTGTTGAGTCCTGCTTTGTTTTTATTTGTAGAACTAATGATTTTTCTGCAGTTAAAGTTCCTGTTACCTTGGCAAAATCACGATCACTACGGGAAATTAGATTAATAATATGATTAATTCCCTTTTCAGGAAGCGTTACATCATAAAACGATAATTTAAATTCTTTTGGCGAGATTTTTTCAATCAAATATTGATTTTTATTCAATGGATTAAATGTTTCTAAAGTAATCCGACTAAATTTTTTGTGTTCGCCTGATCGAATAGCTACAATAGCCAATTGGGTTCTCGCCCGACTAACTTGACTATTTTGTTTAGAAGAAGTTAAATTAGTAACTGCTTCAGAATTAGTTGCAGTAGCTTGTTGAGAAGTAATATTTGACCTATTTCCTGTTTCTAATTTACTTACATTTGCTAATTTAGCACCAATTTCTGACTTAGAATTAATTTTTGAATTGGTTCCTTTTTTAGGATTAATAATGTAATTAGTTTTGGATACTTTCTGAGATGCTATTTTTTCAATTGTATATTGCTTTTGGTTATTACTTTGTGTTGGTTTAACATCATTAAATTTAATTGCATCAATTGGTTCGATCTGTTTTAATTCTTGAATTAAGATTTCTGGATCATTAGATAACCGATGCCCTAAGCAAAATTTCTTAGCTAATTGCATTTTATTCAATTTTACCAGTGAATACAGCAAATTGTGAAGAATGGTTTGATCCCGAAATCCCTTTGTATATAAAATATTTAGATGCTTATAAGCTTCATTATAATCTTTATTCAAAATAGATAACATTGCTAGATTATTTGTTACTTTATTCTCATCGTAAAAGTTTTCTCTAGCTAAGTTGAATGAATATCGCGCAGCGTCATATTGTTTCTTTTTCAACAAAACAATACCTTTTACATTATATGCTTCACCATTTTTACGATTAATTGCGATGGCTTTGTCTAAATATTCTAATGCAGTATCATTATTTCCCATTTTAGACTCAACATGACCATACAAAACAAAAATATTATCGTTTTTACTCTTACTTAAAACAGGCGTTAATGTTCTTTTCGCCGCCTCATAATCATTAGACAAGTAATAGACTTGAGCAAGTTTATATCTTGTATCTTCAGTATTAGAATGTTGTAAACGTTGTTTATAAAGCTCAATTAAACCACCGTAATTTTTGGTTGTTTCATGGATATAAATTTTTTGTTGCTCATTTAAATCATTTCTTACGGTACTGTTTTGACATCCAGTAGCAACAAACAACATCGAACATACCACAATAAATTTTGGATTTATTAACTTTCTTGGTTTACAGCAGATTGAAAAATCGTTCATTATTTCTAGATCCCTAATTATTCTAATTATTACTACTTAAAACTGATACAATATTCATGAAAACAGGCCCTGCAACAATAGCAAGAACAGGCGCTAAGAAAAATATCATCATCGGTACTGTCATTTTAGCTGCAATAGCAGCAATTTTTTCTTCTATGGTTAACTTTTGTATATCCCTAATTTCAGCTGATAAATCTAATAAAGCATCATAAATTGAGTTACCATAATTAATACTCCTTCTTAAGGTAATACAAAACATTCTGACTTCTTTACATGGTACTTCTTTCAAAATTAAATCAATAGCTAGTTCAATACCATTAACATCCATCATTAAACAAGCCCTATCTAATATAGCTGCCACATCCCTATTAATCGGTTTTACTCTTGTACTTAGATACCTAAAACCATTTTCAATGGTCATACCTGATTTAACCATAATTGCCATCATATCAATGATCAGCGGTAAGTCTTGCGAAATCTTTTTAATTCTTTTTGCAGTTTGTCTTTTTAACAGCTTATCAGGCACAAAAATAACCACCACAATAAAAATAAATAAAGTTATCAATAACATACCTGAATCAATTTCAACAAATGAAAAAATTTGATTTACAAGATAAAAAAATGAGAATCCAATAATAACAGCATAGATTTTCCAACTATTTTTTTCTTGAAAGCGACGTAAAAAACCTAAGCTTAAACTATTTTTCGCAACAATCTTTTCAAAAGCCACATCCCTTTTGTTAATATCTCTTTTAGATATTTTCGTCTCTTGGCCTTCACTATTTATTAACAAACTAAGTTTTTCTTTTCTTTGATATAGCAAATAGGAACATATCAACTCTCTACTACTGATACCAATTAAAATAATTGGGATTATTATATTTAGTAAACTTGTCATAATTTAAATGATCTTACTAATCATTCCTTTTATAATTAAAAAACCGATAACCACACTACCGACAACATAATACAAAAGATAGTGACCGGGTGTTGTATTAACCAAATACTGAAAGTGTGTCTCTGAAAGGAATTTAAGTGCCAACATAAAAACAAAAGGCATGCAAGCTAATATTATCATTGTCATCCTTAATTCTGCAGTTTTACCATCTCTAGTTTTGCTTAAGATTCTATTGCTTGTTAACATTTTTGCTAATCGACTCATGATTTCTTTCAATTCCCCACCACTATCTAGATTAACCATTACTGTTAAAATAAAAAAGTAGTACTCTGGAAAAGGAAGCTGTAAATAAGATTTCATTAAAACATCTTCAACATTTTCACCAATTTCTATCCTGTTATCCATTTCCTTCATTGCTTTACCGACTACTCCATCAATAGAGTCACCACACAACCTAAAGCTTGTAATTATCGCACCGCCAGATGACACGACACCTGTAATGGTATTTAATGCTTCAGGGAATGTATCGTAAAACTCTTTTTTCAACTTTCTTTTTTTTATAACAATGGTTATAACAATTGTGGCAATAACACTAACTAGTGCTGCAGTATAGTTATCATAATGAGTATAATTTGCATTTAATATGATACCTATAAACATACCTGCAAAAATGTAAACAAATAACCGTGCTTTAGATTGCCCTACTACTAATACATTATAATTAGCTTTAATCATCAGGTTAGTATCAAATATCATTTGATCCCAAAACGCTCGAGCCCAGGACGATTGTCGCTTTCGTGATAGTTGGTTTTCAACCAAACTAGTCAATGAAGCGTTTTTAACTTCAGTTTCATAAAAAATTTGCAACCGCCCTTTACGACGGCGCAAATTCCAAATATTTACAATAGCTACAATGATAAGTACAATTGAAAGAATTAAAATCATGTTTTTAAACCTGCTGCGTTTATCATTAATTTTTCTAATATGTCCGACATTTCATAATATTGGGCACTATCATAAAGTGCAGATCTTCTAATTAATCCATTACAAACAAATTCACCTCGAATCATACCTTTTTCACTTCTTTCTTCATGAATTTTAAATTGAAACACATCATGAGTAATAATATTTCCAGATTCTAATCCCATTATTTCAGTAATAGTCATCACTTTACGTTGTCCATCTGGCAGACGAGAAACTTGAATAATAAAATTAACGGAAGAAGCTATATAATGCCTAATTGCAACAATAGGTAATTCTGGTTGAGCCATAATGATCATGCTTTCTAATCGGGACAAGGCATCTTTAGCTGTATTGGCATGTAACGTCGACATTGAACCACTGTGACCAGTATTCATGGCTTGAAGCATTTCAAAAGCTTCTTCACCACGGCATTCCCCTAAAATAATCCGGTCTGGACGCATGCGTAAAGCGTTAACTAATAGGTTTTGCATAGTTACTCTTCCACGTCCATCCTCTCCACCTGATTTGGTCTCCATTCTAACAACATGATCTTGTTGCAGTTTTAATTCTGCAGCATCTTCAAGTGTAATGGTACGTTCATTGTCACCTATAAATCCAGACAATGCATTTAACATCGTTGTTTTACCTGAACCTGTCCCACCAGAAACAATAATATTCATTCGACAACGTGCCGCAATAACTAAAAAATTAGCCATATCGTCATTTAGTGACTCATATTGTATTAAATCATGGAATGTACGACGACCATTACCAAATTTACGAATTGACATTGAGGTACCATCAATGGCAATAGGTGGAATAACAACATTAAGTCGGCTACCATCGGGCATTCTAGAATCAACTAAAGGATGAGCCTCATCAATATTTTTGCCTACTTTATTTACTAAACGCCTTGCGATATCAATTAGTTGGCGTTCACTAATAAAAAATTTATTCGTTTTGCTAAGAACACCACCCCGTTCAACATAAATACTATGAGGACCGTTTACTAAAATATCATTAACTGTTTCATCTTTCATCAAAGAATCAATTGGACCATAACCAACGATTTCATCACAAATCATACTTGCTAGCATACCAGATTCATCAGCCGTGATATAAGCACTGCCAGAATTAACAATATCTCTGATTATAGTTTGAATTTCGCGCAAAACTCGGTTCGGTTCATCCTTTAATTGCTCTATTAAATCAAGATCAATTACTTGAAAAACCAAATCGCGAATCTTATTCCATTCATTAGAAAATTGAAATTGCTCATTAGCCATGTTTTTTAACAACACCTTATCAAAACAAAAGCTACCGACTTTTCTTTTTATCAGTAACTTTTATTTTATAAAATAAGAATAATAAATTATCCTTGCATAACAATTTCAAGGAAGCACATAGCCATTAACTAAGCATAACTAAAATACCTCCTTGATATAATTATTAAGGAGCACTAGTACCACCAATACCACCAATAATGTCGGCCATTTTGGATTTTAATGTTTTAAATGTTTGACTTAACATATCAGCAACTGGACCATTTGAATTGAAAATAACCATAACAACTACGGCTACACCTGCAGCTACAATTGCATATTCAATTGCAGTTACACCACGTTCACTTTTAACAAATTTACCTAAAAAATTTCTTGTTTTTGCGCGAACTGTTGATAAATACATCATTATTTTCTCCTTTTTATATATTTCATAAATATTTTGTAAATATTTACTTGTTTTTTAATGTTTTACTTACCTTCTTTTCAGAAAGTTTTCATATATTACACTGTTTAATGTAAAAAGGCTAGCAATTAATCAAAAAAATTTCAAATAATTTACTTTTAATATGTTTACTGATCAAAAAACGATCTATTTTATTAAAAAATTAAGGATATAGTAAAAAAAAAGAAAATATTTAATTGTCGGTATTGATGATTTTACATGTAAGGTTTATGTGTGAATTTAATCAAATAATTCTCAATTTAGCTTGACACTGTTTTGATTAATGATGTGTTTTATATTATTGAATGTATTTATTCCAATAAAAGACGTGAATATCAAGGAACAAGCTAACACTTATTTGTAAAATATATATAATAACTATCGTATCAGTCAAAAATTCACATAATCATCCTGTCTACAATCTTTTTTTATTTTTATATCAATAAATGCTCTATACGATAACCAATTAATGGAATTGTTTTGGAGGTCGATAAGTTATTCAACTGTGCTTATAAATAATTTTTATCTAATTTTTTGGGGAAAGTATAAAACAAAACAGGCTATCCTTAACAAAACTTTTATACCAGTCAGTACCTGCATATCTTTTCAGAAGAGTTTAATAAGCAGTAGGATGAATATAGTAACTATCCAAGCCTATCACTCATACTTTAACAAATCTATAATCAATTTAAAAACATTTGAATGTCCTTTGCGGCTTGGATAGTAAAGGTAAAAAGAGTCATAAGTGATAGCAAACTCGGTTAACAACTCAACTAATGACCCCGATGTTAATTCCTTTTCAACATCGGCTTTAGCCGTCCAAGTGATGCCTAAACCATCTAAAACCGCTTGCTTACGCAAATGATTATTAATCATAAATTGTGAATGAGGGTGATATTTAATCATCTTTCCTGCTTGCATAAACTCCCATGGCAATTCAGTTCCGTGCTGTGAGGATATTCTCATACCAATTAAGCGATGTTCATCTAACTCTTTAATTTGTTTCGGTATCACTTTTCCGATTAAATATTCAGGGCTAGCGACTAAGGCCATTTTTAAGGGCGGTGATATTTTTACAGCAATCATCTCTTTGGCTAAATCACTTCCTAAACGACATCCCATATCAAAACCTTGTTTAACAATGTCAGCCCAACTATTATCGGCTTGAATTTCGACCTTAATCAGCGGATAACGGGGTAAAAAATCGCGTAATTTTGGATAAATAATATGTTCTACAGCGATACTTGGCGCGTTTATCCTGATCGTTCCTGAAGGTATATTAATAAAATTGTTTAGTGCGTTCACCTCTTGATTAATCGAGTCAAATAAAGGGGATAGCTTTCGGTATAGTTGTTCTCCTGCTTCAGTCAGTGATACATTACGAGTATTACGATTAAATAAACGCAAATTTAATCGGGTCTCTAGATTTCGCATACTATGACTTAACGCTGATGAGGAAATTCCCAATCGTTGCCCTGCTTTAACAAAACTGCTGGTTTGTGCTACGGTAATAAAGTAATTTAACTCATTAAGGTTGTACATAATTGCATTTTATTAGTGAATTTAATTCACTACACTATAAAACAACCACCCATTTATCTCAATAAAAGCTCTCGTTAAAATGACGTTATTCTTGAATTAATAAATTAATCAAAAATCCAAGATATGCTATGCGTGAAAGTTTAGGTATAGCCAAAGTTTAATTATTTGCGATATAACTAATTAAAAGGGAGATCTACAATGTCAAAAGAAGTTATTGTTTTAAGTGGATCTGGGGCAATAGGTATAGCAATAGTCAGGCGTATAGCGGTGGGTAAAGTACTGTTATTGGCCGATTTAAAAATTGAAAATGCTGAAAAACAAGCTCAAGAACTGCGTAATGCAGGATACAATACCCATACTATCGCTTGCGATGTATCAAACCCACAATCGGTCAATAAACTGGTAGAGGCGGCCACTGAATTAGGCAAAATAATGGGCTTAGTCAACACGGCTGGTGTATCGCCCTCCCAAGCTTCTGCACAGCGAATATTTGAAGTCGATTTATATGGTAACGCTCTGTTATTTGATGCATTTAGTGGGGTAATGGCAAAAGGTAGTTCTGCTTTGGTCATTGGTTCACAATCATCACATCGCTTAGACCCGCTTACATTGGAACAAACTAAAGCCCTAGCCTTAACACCCACAGAAGCATTACTCGATTTACCTTTTATTAAAGAAGTAAATGATAGTTTAAAAGCTTATCAACTAGCCAAAAGAGGAAATGCCTTAAGAGTGCAGGCTGAAGCTGTCAACTGGGGGCATCGTGGTGCAAGAATAAACTGTATTAGTGCAGGTATTATCCATACACCTTTAGCCAATGAAGAACTCAATGGCGATCGTAAAGATTTTTACCGCAAAATGCTTAAAGAATTACCCGTAGGTCGTGGTGGATCGCCAGATGAAATTGCCAACCTAGCCGAACTCATTATGTCCGAAAAAGGAGCTTATATTACTGGTAGTGATATGTTAATTGATGGTGGTGCCACAGCAAAATTTTGGTGGGATCTAACCGACTAATTTTTATTAAACGTCTAGTATAAGGAATAACACGATGTATGAATTTAGTTTTCAAAATCCAACTCGTATAGAATTTGGTATCGATAAAGAAAAAAACATGGGTCGCTATATGAAGGAGTTTGGTGCCAAAAGAGTATTAATTGTCTTTGGTAGCGATCGCATCAAACAATCTGGTTTATTTGATAATGTAACAGCAAGCCTGCGTGAATACGGCATTGAATTCACCGAATGTAGTAAAATTAAAAGTAATCCCGTTTTAAGCAAAGTTCAAGAAGGAATCACTATCGCTAAAAAATTTGGCACTGATAGCGTACTTAGTATTGGTGGTGGCTCCTGCTTAGATAGTGCAAAAGCGATTGCCGCTGGTAGTTTATACGATGGAGATGTATGGGACTTCTTTACTGGCTCCCCAGTAACCAAAGCACTTAATATATTTGATATAATGACCTTAGCTGCAACCGGTAGTGAAATGAACAATGGTGGTGTTGTCACAAACGAAGAAACTAAACAAAAATATCCAATTCATGGTTTTAGTTTATTTCCGAAAGTATCGGTAATTAATCCTCAACTTCAAACCACAATCAGTCGTGATTATCTAGTCTATTCTGCCGCTGACATTATTGCTCATTCTATTGAGGGCTACTTTACTGCAACTGTGCAACCCGAACTGATTAATTTACAAATCGAAGCCAATATAAAAACCGTAATGCGAACAACTGAACGGCTACTGCAAAATCCCAATGATTTAGATGCACGTGGTGAATTTGCTTGGGCGGCAACGCTAGCTTTAAATGGTTTAACGTATGTAGGCACCGCTGGATTTAGTTACCCAAATCATATGATTGAGCACGCCATGAGTGCTATTTGTGATGTTCCTCATGGTGCGGGGTTATCGGTAGTTATGCCCGCTTGGATGACATGGTATCACGATCGTAATCCAAAACAGTTCCAACGTTTTGCTAAAGAGATTTTTGGTTTATCAACGGCTGAACAAGGTATTGAAGCATTAAGAGCCTGGTTTAACAAAATAGGCACACCAACCACACTTGAGCAACTCAATATTAACCAACAGGATCTAAAACTGATCGTAGACAATGCGGCACAAAATGCGATTGATTGGCAAATGAGCGACATTTATAGCAAGCAGGTCATTGCTAATATTTTAAATTTGGCTAAATAATGAATGTTAGATGGATTTACCGTCCATCTAAAACAGGTCTTAATTTTTAAAATACGTCAGGTTGGCAATGCCATACAAAATGTGGCATTCCCCGCCAAGAACTATTATTACCACAAAAATATGGATCACCAACGCTAACTACAAAGCCAAGCAATCAATAGAAGAATCATTACGCAAATTAAAAACAGATTATATTGATTTATTATTAATTCACCAGCCATTTAATGACTACTATTATGCTTACCGATTAATGGAAGAAGCTTACGAAAAAGGCAAGGCTAAAGCCATCGGCGTTAGCAATTTTACCCAGATCGCCTTTTGAACTTTGCCCTTTCAGAACAAGAGATAAAGCTCATTACTACTTTAGATACTGGCATAGTTTTTTCTTCTCGCATCAAAATCCAAAAATGGAGGAGTTGTATTGTTTATCAACACTAAACAGAGTGAATCAAAATATACACCAAAATCAACCCTCACTATCCCCTCCCCACTAAAAACTGGGGCAGTTTGGAGGGTCGTTATGGCTGCGGGTTTTCTAACGGTACCTCAAATGGCAGTACTCACATTTGGCAGTATCTATATGCGTGATAACCTACATATTGATTTAGCATCAATTGCTATTATTCTTATTGGTGTTCAGATTGGCGGTGGGGTGCTCAGGATCTGGTCAGGTTACTATACAGACAAAGAAAAGAATCGTATTGCCTTATTAAAATATTACGCCATACTTGGTGGAATGGCATCTTTAATGCTTTGTTTAACGGTGAATAATACATATATGGGGATTATATTTATTGTGTTAACAGGTTTATTTGGCCATGCGTGGCACGGTATTGCTTATACCGAGGTAGCAGTGAAAGCGGGCATTGAACGTACGGGAACAGCCTTGGGTATGATTGGCACTACTGTATTTATCACTTCGTTTCTAACTCCTATTATTATTGCTGATATCGCCCATATCTACGGATGGCGAGCAGTATGGGGCACTGTAACCATTCTAACATTTGCTTCGCTATTGTGTTTTATTTCATTGGCAAAAAAGGAAATTAAACTTTAGTTTCTATTATTAGTTTAAATGTAGGAAAACGCAGAGTTGTTTACACTTCATGGTTAAAATAATCCTCTAAAAACTCATAAGGCGTTTTCCCTGAAATCGCTTTATGTGGTTTAACGGTATTATAAAAATTAATAAAGCGTTTAAGCTTTTGTTTTCCCTCTTTTGAATTGCTAAATATATGCTGATTATGCCACATCGCAATTCAAAGTTCGTATCACTCTTTCTGCTTTCCCATTCGTTTGCAGGCAGACGGGCTTGGTGAATTTTTGATTAATACGATGGCTATAGAACGATTTTACAAATAGGTGTTCACTGGTGCCTTGATATTCACGTCAATTACCGGAATAAATACATGTAGTGGAATAAGAACATTGGGCTAACACATCGTTTTGTAAAAACTGTGCCGAGCTAAATTGGGATTTATCAGGGTAAATACCACGTGAAAAATCATCAATGCCGACAAATAAATATTCTCTAGTTTGCTGTTTTGTTTAATTTTTAAGTAAAGGTAAACGTTTGGTATTAACGTGTAGCATTTCACCCGGATAGATTTTGTTATAGCGTTTAGCTTGCCGCCTTAATTTATTTTCAATAGAATTTTCGACTTTAACCAGACGTTTAATACCATAACTGATAGTTTTATAACATTCATTTTTACTGGTTAAAGACACAAAAGCTTCATTTGGGCTTTCTTTAGTACGTTATAAATGGTCGGACGACTGACCATAAAACGTTTTGCCAAGTATCAATGCAACAAAGCAAAAACAAACAAGCATTATTGAGCTGGCTATGTAACCCAATATTGTTGGGTATCGCCCATGGCTACGGGCGGCGTGCTGTATGGGGCACTGTAGCTTTTCTAACATTTGCTTCGCTATTGTGTTTTATTTCATTGGCAAAAAAGGGAAAAGCGGCGCTTTCAAATTGAAAACTAATTTAAAACAAAAAGGCAAAGTATTTGTTCAGTTAAATATGATGATTGCCGCTCACGCTTTAGCTATAAAAGCAAACTTAGTTACTAATGTTTACGCTTTAGCCTAATATCAGTATTACATTTAGTAGACTGAACAATAAATATTTAAGCATAATTTTAAGCTTAAAACATTTATATTATTCGCCATAAAATCGCTCCTGTAGAGCATTGATTTTATTTAATTTTTTGTTTTTTACGCACAACTAATCACTTTCGTTAGTTAACACCGTATGGGATATAAATTTACTTTTATACTAAATAGATATTTTATTGGAGCGGGAAACGAGGTTCGAACTCGCGACCCCGACCTTGGCAAGGTCGTGCTCTACCAACTGAGCTATTCCCGCTTATTGAGGTGCTTCGTAAGAAGTGGTGAGCATTATACAAAAATTTTTGTATCTCGCAACCTCTTTTTATTATTATTTTTTGTCTTTCCAACTAAGTGATTCAAAAACACCAAATAAAAATAACCGTAACACTTTAAATTTGTCTTGTTGTTTTTCTTGTTTGGTCATGGTTGAGTTTAACATCCAAGCTTGTAAGCCATGAGTAACAGTAAAGGCGATTAGGCCAATATTGGCAACAACATTTGCCGGTTTTGGATATGGGTAGATTAAGTTAAATAATAAAAATAACCACATTAATGAATATAAGGTTTTACCAATAAAGATGAACATTAATTATTTTTCTCGTATAAATAGATAGCTGTGAACTTGCCCTGCAGTCTTTTCACGATGTAGGCGCCAGTTAGTTGGAATATAAGTTGTTAGATCATGCTGTATTTCTATTTCAATATAAATATAAGCTGACGGCTTTAGCCAGTTATTATTCTCAAGCTCGCTAACCGTTTTTTCGACTAATGATTGATGAAATGGCGGATCGATAAATACAATATCAAACTGTTTTACAGCAGGTCTGTTTAGCCACTGTAAAGTGTCGGTATGATAAATATCGAGTGCGTCGCTAGCAATAATCTGTTTATTTTTGATAAGTAGTTGCGCTACTTGTTTATCTTTTTCAAGCAAAGTAACTCTTTGGGCACCTCTTGATGCGGCTTCAAAGCCTAATGAGCCACTACCCGAAAAGCAGTCCAAACAATCACTATCATGTATAACTGGCATTAACCAGTTGTATAGGGTTTCTTTGATTCGATCGGTAGTTGGGCGTAATCCTTGTTTGTCTAGTACCGACAATTTACGCCCGCGCCATTTTCCGCCAATAATTCTTATTGAACCATTCATGTTAAATCCTTTATCAGAATAGTTCAGAAGTATTACCTTCTGAATCTGTTACTTCCGTGCCCACCTCTTGGATCGCATAAGTTGTCGGTTCGGTACCTTTTATAAAGTACTCTGACATTTTTTTAGAGCCTGATTGAGGTAATAAACCCGTTTTTTGATCGATAGTGACAGAAATTACATTTTGTGGTTTTACATCTTCTATTACTGGTACATCTTTTAGAGCTACTTTCATATAATCAACCCATATTGGATTTGCAGTTACTGCGCCTGCTTCTGCTCGAAAAGTTCGACCCAACTCACGGCGGTGATCATCAAATCCCATCCAAACAGTGGTCACAATATTACCACCAAATCCAGAAAACCAAACGTCCTTAGATGAGTTAGTTGTTCCCGTTTTACCACCTACATCTTTTCTACCCAATTCTTTTGCACGCCATGCAGTACCTTGCCAATCTGAACCACCAAATACGATAGAGCGAAGACCATCTTTCATAATAAACGCAATACCACTATTTACTGTGTGTGGTGCATATTTTGGCATTACATCAGTGTTTCTATTATCAGTGTTAATATTAGGTAAGACTAAATTATCATCTGCTTTTAAGTTTTCTTTGTCTGGCTCTTCATTAATATTTGATTCACTTTTAACATTAGCAAGTGATGCTGGTGTTGATTCAGCAATGATCTCATCATCAGCACAATTGTGACAAGCAATCAAAGGTTGATGCTGATAAATTACACCATTACCATCATTTTCCTCAATTTTTTCAATTAAATATGGTGTTATTAAATAACCTCCGTTAGTGATAACCGAGTAAGCTCTTGCCACTTGCAATGGCGTAAATGAAGCCGAGCCTAAAGCCAACGATTCATTATGAGAAATGTTTTCTTTAGGAAATCCAAAACGCTCTAAATAAGTTGCGGCATAATCTATACCAACTGCACGCAATGCTCTTACCATCATTACATTTTTAGACATTCCTAGCCCAATTCTTAAACGTAGAGGCCCTGCATAGGTAGGTGGTGAGTTTTTTGGACGCCATATTGCACTACCTGCAGAACGGACAATAGGTGCGTCATTAAGAAGTGTCGCCATTGTTAAACCTTGCTCTAATGTTGAGGTATAAATAAATGGTTTAATATTCGAGCCTAATTGTCGAATTGCTTGCGTTGCTCGATTAAATTTACTCAAATTAAAATCATAACCACCAACAATTGCTTTGATCGCACCATTGTCTGAATCAAGTGATACTAGTGCAGCATTAACAGCTGGGATTTGTGATAATTCCCAATTATCACCAGTTTTTTTGACCCAAATTAACTGTCCTACCTTTATGGTGTCAGAGACTTTTCTTGGGTAAGCGCCTTGTCTTGTATCGCTAATAAATGGGCGAGCCCATTTCATATTTTCATATGCTATAGTAATATTACTTTTATCAGATAATACCGCTGTTGCTTCTTTATCTGAAGATGTCATCACTACAGCTGGACATATGCCAGCATAGCATATGTATTTATTAAGGGTCTGATAGATCTGTTCAAAATCCCATGGAGTTTCGTTCGGTTGCCATAATACTTTTTCAGCACCACGATACCCGTGCCTGATATCATAATCAATAATATGCTTTTGCACCGTTTCTGTTGCGGCTATTTGATCAGTTTTTGATATAGTCGTATAGACCTTATAGCCATCTGTGTAAGCATTTTCGCCAAATTTGTCATACATGAATTGACGTGCCATTTCGGCAACATAAGGCGCCGAAAACTCAATTTGTGGTGAATGGTAGTTAGCACCTAGCGGTTTTCTAATCGCTGCGTAATATTCTGCTTGAGTAATATAGGATTGATCTAGCATTCGTCCTAGTACCCAATTGCGCCTTGTTAATGCGCGTTCTGGATGTGAAATTGGGTTGTAAGCTGATGGCGCATTTGGTAAACCGGCTAATAAAGCCGCTTCATCAACAGTTAACTGATCAGGTGTTTTACCAAAAAAAGTATAAGATGCTGCTGCAACACCATATGCTCTAGAACCAAAGTTAATCATGTTAAGGTATAGTGCCATGATTTCTTCTTTTGATAACTCTTTTTCCATACGGATAGCTAAAATCATTTCTTTGACTTTACGCGTTATGCTTTTTTCAGGTGTTAAGAAAAAGTTCTTAGCGACTTGTTGCGTAATTGTACTTCCACCTTGAGAAAATCCTTTCTGCTTTAAACCAACATACATCGCTCGAACAATACCAATTGGATCGATACCAAAATGCTCATGGAAACGGGCATCTTCGGTTGCAATAACAGCATTAATAACTATTGGGGGAATTTTATCATATCTCAAAGGAGTCCTGCGCCGTTCTCCAAAAATGGCAATTATTTCTCCATCCTTACTTAATACTTGCATTGGTGTTTGCAATTTAACATTTTTTAATGTTGCAACATCGGGAAGATCCTTCGAATAATGAGCATAACCTGCAATGCCAATAATCAAGCCGCAAAGAAATAAGCCAATGAATAATTTTAGAAGAAAATTTAACACTCTAATTAATATCACAAATCTTTCCTTTCTAAATTTTAAGGCAAAAATAATGGCACGAGAATTCTCTCTGCGCTAAATTTAGTAAAACTGCTTTCAGGTCAAGATCATCACATTGACATTAAAAGAAATGCTAATGGCCGATGTCTTGTTTATTAAAACACGCTAAAATTATGAGCATTATCTCCCATCTTTATCTTTATTTTAAGTGATTTTTTACCAAATAATGAAATAATTCTAATTTAACCAGTAAAGACGGAATTATGTGGAGCATAAAACTTAGCATATCAAAGATACAATTACTGATCTCAACTCTTTTTTACTCAGTGTTAATCGCACTTTGTTTAGTTATGTTTGCTAACACATCCTTAAATTGTTATACCTTTGTTATTATTCTATTATTAATAATAGAATACTGGCACTGCCTATGTTATTTCAAAACTATTAAAGGTGAATTTGCGTTATTTCACTGTATCAATCAAATATACTGGCACAAACAACGTTGGTACTTAATACATAAACCGTTGATATTTCGTTATATCATTATTTTGAATTTAAAATCCCGACATAATGGCAAACGCTGTACGCTGTTATTAATGGTTGATAATCTTCAACCTAACTATTGGCGTACATTACGTTTTTACTTAAAGCAAATCGAATTAACTTGACACAAACACCTACTTTCCTGAAACTTTTTGTCATAAAAATCGTTACACTAATGAGATTTTTTGATCCAATACTGATAAGGTTGAGATTCTATTTGCAATGACAGTAATTGATGATCCATATGGCGGCAAAAGCTAGGTACATCACGAGTAGTTGCAAAATCATCAGCGATCACATAAAGAACTTGTCCTATAGATAGTTCTCGGATCGCTTTTCTAATCAACATAATAGGTTCAGGACAACGCAATCCAAGCGTATTGAGTTCTTTGTCAATAGTTATATTCATCTTTAAATGATATTTGATAATTATAAAAAAATATTACTTAGATAATGGGTCACAGCATCTTGAGCATTTGAGCCAATAACCTCTAATTCAGGCAATAATGCTTTTAATTCCGAGCTTCCGTTTCGCATTATACAGCCTTTACCCGCGACTTTTAACATTTCGTAGTCATTCATACCATCACCAAAAGCAATGCTATTTTTTAAACTATAACCTAATTTTTCTACCACTTTTTTTAGTGCGCTGCCCTTAGACACATTTTCGGCCATTACTTCAAGGCAATTTAAAGTTGAAAAAGCAACGCTAAGCCTACCACCAAATTTTCCATCAAGTCGATTTTTTAATTGAACCAAATGTGGGTAAAGTGCATTATCTGTAGTAGTAAAATAAATTTTAGCAACATCGCTGGTATCAAAATTAAGTGGATTAAATAATTGATAAGTAAAATTTGTCTCTCGATAAAATTCTAATGAATATGAATCTTCTCTATTAATTAGCCAATGATCACCTCGATATAAATGAGTATAAACTAAAGGATCATTCATGCTCATTTTAGCTACCTCACTGGCAAGCGATGGTTCAATACTTTGACTAAAAATTAGATTGCCTTCGCTATCATGCACCCTAGCACCATTTGCTGTTATCATGAATGCATCAATTTCCATATTTTCTCGCATTTGAGCGACATCAATGTGGTGCCTACCAGTAGCAAAAACAAAATGAATACCTTTTTTACGTAGCGCTTGAAGAACTTGTTTGGTATAAGGCGATAAGCTATGTTCAGGAGTTAATAAAGTGCCGTCTAAATCAGAAGCAACAACATGCATAATATTCTCTACTTTTATAATAATCGTAATAATAATGACTGAAATAAGATACTTTAAAATACAAATCACTTATTAAAGCAAACGCTAAAATAAGTTAAAGTATGATACAACTCTGTTGACATTTACTCAACCAATTGCGGTGTAATAAAAATAACTAGCTCTCGTTTTTGTTGTTTATTACTGTTATGTCTAAATAAATTTCCAATAATTAACATGTTACCTACACTAGGTACTTTTTCTTTACTTTTGGTATTAAATTGTTGAAATATTCCCCCTAATACTACTGTTTCGCCATTTTTTATTTGAACTTGTGTTTTGATCTCTTGCGTATCAATAGCTAGCGCTTCGCCGCCATCACTACGCTTTATTGAGCGACCGGCTGTATTTTGCGTAATATATAAATCTAAAATTATCCGATTATCTGATAGTATTTTAGGAGTAACTTCTAACCCCAAAACCGCAGACTTAAATTCAATAGATGTAGCACCATTACTACCACTAGAAACCTCGTAAGGAATTTCAGTGCCTTGTTTTATCGATGCCATATTTTGATTAGCTGTTAACAAATTAGGACTGGCTATAATTTCAAGTTGATTTTCAGATTCAAGTGCTGACAATTCTAAATTAAGTAAATGACCAGATATTTTAGCTAAATTAAAACCTACAGTTGTAGTGGGGTAACTAGCGCCAAGCCCCACATCAAACTTATCTAATAGTTGCGATGATTTTCCTGAATATCCCCATTTTATACCCAGCTCTGACATACTCTCTTCATTCATGGTAACAATATGCGCTGAAATATGAACTTGAGGCATTGGTTTATCCATCGTTTTAACTAATTTTTGGATATTAGCAAATTGTTTAGCTAAATCGGTAATAATAAGTGAATTTGTCCGCTTATCGATCGCAACCTTACCCCGTTCTGATAATAATCCTTGTTGTTGAATTGTTTCAATTAAGGTGGTTGGGTCTGCATGATTAACTGCTATAGGCAAAGAACTAAGTGGTTGGTTTAATTCTTTCTCTTTTTGTTCGGATTGTTGTTTTTTTAATGAAAATTCTGGTTCTATCGCTTTAGAAACGAACAAAATATTATCATCAACTTCGGCTTGTAAATTTGCCGAATCCAATATGATCTTTAGCGCTTTGTGCCAATCAACATCGTTGAGTTTAATAGTTTGCTTAATTGGTATATCTTCGGACATGACTAAATTCATCTGCTGACTATCGGCTAAAGCTTGTAAGATAATTGCAATGTCGGTTTGGTAAAATGTCATTGAGATATTTTTTTGCGAATCGACATTTACTGATTTCTTCATATTAGCATGAGTTGCATTTATAACCATTGTTAAAAATATAAAAATTATTATAGTTAACAAACTTATTTTTGCTTTAGTCAATCTGCAAATACATTGATCTAACCATTGATACGTTTGATTTTTACTATTGTTATTATTCATTTAGCGACATTGTCCATGATACAGTACTATGGCAATAATCAGGTAAATCGGCTTGCCACGTTATTTTATTGTTTAATAAAGATTGCAAACGCCAAGGAAACAAAACGTTAGGCACCACATCATCGGTTATAGCTAACCATTGATTTTCAGATATTAACCAAATTTGCTGATAATTCTGATCAATTTGATTCATGCTTCCCCTAAAATGCCAAACTTGAATTTGTTCAAGCAGTAACGCCGTTTGCTCACTACAAGAAACAGAGTTATTTTGTTGAAAAGGATCTCGTTCTAAAGACATATCAGCCTTTAGTTCAAAACAGATAGCAATTAATAAGTTAATAAATTGATAGAGATAACGTTTCACTTTATGCCTTTTTTAAATAATAGCGTAAACATGATCTGTAACTGCTGTTCTTGCTTGCTGATTTTTAGATTCTGAAAATCAAGATAATAAAAATCATCCGTTAATGATGAAATTAAAGCCATAAAATCAAAAAATTGCCCTTCTAATTCAATATCCCAATTAACCGTATTGTCAGTTTGATAATGTTTAAAGGAACTTAATGCTAAATGATTTTGTTCGATAACCTGTGCTAGTTCTTTTTCAGATATCAAACTATATAAACTATTTTTACTTGACTGATAACGCCTTACTTTTGCCTGTAACGATTCAATTTCAGTAATCTTTTGCTGATATAGCTTGGCCTTTAGCGCAGCTTGTTGCTGGTTTTCTTTAATGAAAAGTTGATAAACAATAACAAAAAATATCAAACAGCATAAAATACACAAGGCATATTGTTGCCAAACTGGGCGATAGAAAAAATCACGGTTCATTAAGTTCCATTTCCATTTCAAAAAATAAATTATTTTTATTGGTCGATACTGTCTTTATTTGACTTTTAGCGATACTTTTTAGCATTAACAAATTTTGATTAAAATGAGTAAGTTCGACATAACTAAAGCTTTGCCCTTCTATCACTAATTTTTTAGGTTCATAATAGAAAGAATCAAGCCAAATTACTGAAGGTAACTGCGCTGAAAGCAATAATAGGGATTGCTGAATTTGTTTTTGGCTTAATGACGGATTAGGCAAATAATTAGCTAATTCTTCAGTTAATTTTTGTACTACCTTTTGCTGGTGTAGTAATTTTTCATCATAAGTTTGTAAATCATTTTGAGCTTGTATCCACAAATAACAGAGCAAACAACTTATCATGCCCATAAATCCAATAACCACTCCTATCAATTGTCGTTGATGCTTTGCATGTTTTTCTTGCCGCCAAGGTAAAAAATTAACTTTATTATTTTCAAATCGACAACCTACAAAGGTTAATTGTCGTTGATGCTTTTTAAAAAGATTGACCCAATTTTCAATATAATGACGTTCAACTATCATCACTGTAATTTGTTTTTTATGTTCAGTTGAATAAACAAAATCAAAAAACACACTTTTAGTCGGTACTTGGAATAATTTATAGATGTTAGCTTCAACATATAAAATCAATTCATTTAAATTTAGCTTTACATCAGGTAAGGTTAATTGTTGTATTTGAATTAAATTAATATCCAAATTAAGTTCAAATATTGTACGCACAGAATTTTTTTTTCGTAACTCATCAATAAAAACATCTATATCAGTTTCATTTTGATAATTAAATACAATAAAACCTTTGCTAGTGGCTGTTGTAGCATTTTTCTTGACTGAATTTTCAATCCTATAGCGTAAAATAGTAGGTTCTATATAAATAATGACGCTACTTTTATTAAAAATCATGATGGATTATCTTCTAGTTTCTGGTAACAGAATCGCTTAATCATAACCATCTTTTCCTAAATAAAAACCGACAAAAGCGATTTTTGCGAACCATCACCCAAAAAACGTCTAAAATTAAATCGAACGAAGCGAATTTTAGAGAATTTTAAAAAAAAAGGTTGACTGAAATAAGACGTGCCTTATAATGCACATCCACACGGTAAGGGTGATTAGCTCAGTTGGGAGAGCACCTCCCTTACAAGGAGGGGGTCACTGGTTCGAACCCGGTATCACCCACCAACCTTTACCGTGACGTTTCAGTAATGAAACCTTGGGGTGATTAGCTCAGTTGGGAGAGCACCTCCCTTACAAGGAGGGGGTCACTGGTTCGAACCCGGTATCACCCACCATCTTTTTAGATGGGTCGTTAGCTCAGTCGGTAGAGCAGCGGACTTTTAATCCGTTGGTCGAGCGTTCGAATCGCTCACGACCCACCATTTTATTGAATAGTTCCTAAATAAATCCAATCAATCTAATTAAGAAATACCAACATGTCGTTTCGAATGAGTGAGAAACATAACATGTCAAATAACCAAGCTTACGACCATCTATTTTCTTTTAGCTATACTTATTATAATTAATCAATTAAACCATAACCAAACTGATATAGTGTTTTCATATCGTTTGGTAAATCTGAGTATTGTTGTTTCACACTATCCATAGAATCAGGTAATGAAAATGGCATTTTAGCTACATAAGGTTTATTATCAAATAATCTATCAAATAGTACCACATCATTTACCCCAAAATTGGCAATTATTGCGCTAGAATATTGTTTTAAAGGAGTAAGAATTGCTGGTCTATCTAAATAAATAGTAACAATGACAGGATGCGTTTTACTTGCATACTCAATAAATTCAATATTTTTATCGTTAGGCTGGAATGCTAATGAGCCCTCATGATGCTCTAAACCAAAAAAGTAACCTTTATGATTTTGTTCGTAAGGTGCGTTTATTCTAACTACTATGACATCAGCTTGTTCTAACTTATCTACTATATTAACTTTATTTTTTAAAAGATTTCTAGTATCGGGTAAAAAACCATGTAAATAGATTTTATTATTGAAATTTAACGGTAGGATTTTTTGTTTATTTTCAAGTAATACAAGTGAATTATATTGAGCTTGATTAGCAACTTTTTGAAAATGCCTGTTACCAACAAAACTTGTTTTGCTCGGATCAACATAAGAGTTTTCAAATTGACCTAAAGAAAATTTTTGAATCAAAATAGCTAAAACTGCTTTATCTATATATTCTTCATCAATTTTTTTATTATTAACAGCAGTTACAATAATTGAACTATCACTAACTCCACCAAATTGTTGAACGCCGGCTTGAATAGCTTTAATAAAACGCTGCTCTTTGGTTAAATTTTCCACACCCCACGGCATCCCTTCTACTTTAGGTTTAACTCCTTGAGGAGTACCATTAATACAAACTTCATTACAATCATTTGTAATATTCCAATCACTCATAATAACACCTTTAAATTTATAGGTATCGCGTAACAAGTCTTTTAATAAAAAAGAATTAAATCCGCCGCCAACAGCATCAAGTTTATGATTATTTAATTCGGCATTTTTTAATATAGAATAAGTTGGCATAACACCAGCAACGTTTGCTTCAAAGGCGCCAGTAAATGGGATGATATGATCCTTTAAACTATCTTTTTGTGTAAAAAGTGCATATTTACCATAAGCACTATGACTGTCAAAACCATTTTCGGCAGCGCCATACCCCACCCAATGTTTAACAACAGCGGCTACACTTCGTGAATTTAAACCATCTACACCTTGTATTCCTGATATATAACCTCTAACCATCTTTTTACTTAGTTCAGGATTTTCACCAAACGTACCTTCAAAACGAGCCCAACGAGGTTCGGTAGCTAAATCCGCCATTGGCGATAATGCTTGCGTTACTCCTAATGCTCTATATTCTTGCCGAATAATATCACCATATTTATTGATATCTTTTTCACGACCAATAGCCGCCATTCCTAATGTACCAGGCCATTGGCTAAAACCACTTTTTATACCTAATTCATTCCCATAATAAAACGTATTTCTAGGATCAACACTTATAGTCAATGGGATGGCTAAACGAGAGGATTCAGCTATTTTTTGTAACTGATTATTTTGCTCTGCTAAATCTTTAGGGTTAACCTCTAATCGGGTAATAAAGCTGTTAACCTTATCATTCAAAATTAATACGGTAAGTTTTTCGAAATCGTACTTATCACCACGCCCGATTTCATTATTTAAACTTGGCGCATTACCATGCATCATTACCCCTGCTTTTTCTTCTAATGACATTCTTGAAAGAAGATCCTGCGCACGTTGTTGTGGTGATAAACGCCAATCCTCATATGGCGTTAGTTTTCCATCTTTATCCATATCCTTAAACTCAAGATTATCCACAATGATTTTTTTTAATTGATAACTCTCAAGTTTGACTTGATCAATCGCAAATAATGGACTTGTTGTTAGAATAGCACTAATTAATAGCGCTGGTTTTGAAATATTTCTTTTCATCTTATTTCCTTAAGTGACGTATTACACACATTTATTATTAATATTAAATTTTTAAAATAGCTGATTTGAATAAACAATAACAAATGATCTGATAATCTATACTATGATGAATTATGTTGCTTATTTTTACCTGTATAACTAACTGAATATACAGTAATAGTCTAAATTCATACTATGTAAACTATCACTAATAAGTTAAAGAAGATATCCTATAATTTAACAATTGAATGTAATTGTGATAATCGTCACATTCTTAATTTGTAGAAATTAATCGCATTATTTGTTGTAATTAGAGAAAATACTGTAATGAATATATAAAAACAAAACTAACAACTTATCACGGGCAAACGATATAATTAGTTTTTATAAATCAAATCGATTAATAATTTACAAGCGATATACATCATTACAGCACCAATTATCCTGTCCAATATTACCCACATTCTTTTCTTTCTAAATAGCGGTATGAGTAATTTTGCACCATAACCAAGACTAAAAAAACCAGATGAATGAAACACTAACTGCACCAATCAAAAAATGCAAATTTTTGTTCATTAGTTAATGTGCCAGCAATTCCACCCACAATAACAACAGTATCCAAATAGACATGAGGATTAAGTAGTGTAACAGCCAAAGTTGCCAGTACAACTTTTAATAAGTTGTTATTGTTTAGTAAGTTAGATTCTATTTGCATGCTACTTGTGCCTTTAATTGCATTTTTAAACGCACAAAAACCATACCAAACTAAAAAAATCGCCCCAGAGATTGCTAAAATATTAGTAATTAAAGAATTGCTACGAATAAAAGTACCTACCCCAAAAATCACAATTGACATTAAGGCAAAATCACAAACAAAACAAATTGCCGACACATAAAAGATATGATTTTTTAATAATCCTTGCTTGAGTACAAATAAATTTTGAGCACCAATAGCAATAATTAGACTAGCTGAAATAAAAGCACCACGTAATATTTCTAATAGCATTTAGTTATAACACCAGAATAAAGATGGGATAATTTATTATATAATCTAAATGCTATAAGTTTATAACAAACGTATTGAATTTGTTATTTGTTATTTGTTATTTGTTATTTTTCTCTAACCACAATAGCTTGGTTTTATTTTTGTTTAAATAGAGAATGATCATTCCAATAACTAACCAAATAATACCGACCATTTTTGCGTCATTATCAATATGTAATAATACAGGTAATAGCACTAAAATACCTATAATAGGCATAAAGACATCTAAAAACCACGAAAACCATCCTTTTGAGCCTTTTTTAAACTTAAAATAGCCAATTACAGATAAATGTAACATGATAAATGCAGTTAATGCTCCAATATCAACAAATGAGACTAAAGTTGGCAACCCTTTAGCATTATTAGCAGCAATAACAACTAAACATAAATTAAATAGCGCTGCAAATATAATAGCCATTGTAGGTACACCACTTTTTTTTCCCACTTTTGCAAAAAATGAAGGTAAACGTTTGTCACGCCCCATACTGAATAAAAGACGACTTGCTGCGGCTTGTCCAACCATTGCTGCAAATGATGCACCAATAGCTTTCATTAAACCTAGCGCCCATCCTAACCATAAATTAATTTCTTGATTAACAATATGATAGTAAACTTTACCTTGTAGTTCTGGATGACTACGCAAATATTCAGGGTTATAAGGGTTTAGTAAGCTACCGACATAAATTTGTAGCACAAATAAACAACCAGCTAAAATTAAACAACATATAATCGCTTTACTAACTAAATTATGAGGTCCGCCATTTTCTTCTGAAAAAGTAGCAATAGCGTCAAATCCCAAATAAGATAGTACAGCAATAGACACAGCATTAAATAAATTACTCCAACTGAATAAATCACCGCCAATAAAAGGTAGTAACCAATCTCTGTTACTACCATTAGTGGCTATTATCCAAATACCAACAGATAACACAGCAAGTAATATAATAATTTCAAATATCAAGATGATTAACGTAATTTTAGTCGATTTTCTAACACCAACTAAATTCAGCGTAGTAGTTAACATAACAGCTAAACATGTCCATACCCATATTGGTACTTCGGGAATCAATGCATTGAACGATATACCGCTAAATAAGTACGCAACCGCAGGGATAAACATATAATCAAGTAACAGCAACCAGCCTACTAAAAATCCAGCACTAGGATGAATGCCAATAGAACAATAAGCATAAACAGCTCCCGCATGCGGTAAAGCGTTTGCCATTCTGGCGTAAGAAAGCGCGGTAAATGCCATTACAAAAGTTGCTATGATATAAACCAAAGCAACTGCACCATCACTTATCGCATCTAAAACACCAAATAATCCTACAGGTGCTGCTGGACCAATAAAAAGCAATCCCAGAATGACTAAATCCCGGAATCGCATATTTTTATTTAACTGTTGCATAATCATTCTCTAGCGCAATTATCAGTAATTGATGAAATATTAAATGATTAATTCACAACGTGCTAAGATCAGCTTGTTATTAGATTATAATTATTTGTTATAAAAAAATACTTTAGTGATATTCTTTAACCTCATAGGTATAAGACATTTTTGCTGTTTTACCAAGCATGATAGAGGCACTGCAATATTTTTCTGATGCAAGTTTTACGGCTGTTTCGACTGTTTCGTTATCGATATTAATACCCGTAATGACAATATGAAAATTAATTGACGTATACACTTTAGGAGAGGATCCTGCTTGAGTTTTATCAATATCTATCCAAAGATCACGAACATCTTTTTTTTTATTTTTTAAAATCGCAATAATATCATAAGCCATACAACCAGCTACACCATGCAATAAAAGCTCCATAGGGCGAGATCCACGATTACGACCGCCATGTTCAATACCGCCATCCATCACTAGCGAATGCCCACTTGCTGTCTCACCTAAAAAACCAAATTCATCAATCCACTTTAAACGATCTTTCATAATTATCTCCTTTAAATTTATCTTTAAACTTCTTACTAGTTACAAATTTATTAAATAACATAATCGTTTTTAACCAGGCTGTCATTATTTTGATTATTACTTTATTGATCAAATATGACAATGTTAGTGAACTTTTTACTAAGAGAATCATTAAGATCTTTTAAATTATTCAGGTAAAATCACTGTATTATTTGCAACAAATAATATTAGTAATGTGTAATTAAAATCTATGTTCTAATCTTAATCTTTGCTTAATAAATAATTATATAGATTGGGTTACCCTACTCTAAGGATTGAATATGATTTTTAAGTTTATTATCTTCCTTTTGATAGGATCCTTGGCTGGATTATTAGCTAGTATTTTGGTGGTGATGTATTAGTTATTATGCTAGCAAGCATCTCGATGGCTAAAGTAGGTGTACAACTTGCACAAAAATTATCGATTAAAAAATTAATTAAATTTTTTGGTATATTTTATTATTGCTTGCAACGAAATTAATCATTTCTTAAACATCATTAACAAATAAAAAGGCCGCAAAAGCGACCTTATCAGTTTTGATGCAATACCATTAAATGACTATCTTGCTTCTTTAACTGCAAGTCCTAATTGCCAAACAGCCATTGCATAATGGGTGCTATGGTTATAACGAGTAATAGTATAAAAGTTCGGTAATCCATACCAGTATTGATAACGATCGCCCATATCAAGACGCAATAAACTAACTTTTGTATGCCCATCTAATGAACTTTGGGGTTTTAATCCAGCTTTTGCCAATGTTTTAATTGAGTACTTAGTACTAAACCCAGTATCAAGTGATAGTGCTTGACCATCGGCCATCACAGCCACTTTTTTACCTCGTTGCCAACCATGTGACTTAAAATAGTTTGCCACACTACCAATGGCATCAACGGGATCCCATAGATCAATATATCCATCATGATTAAAATCAACAGCGTGGCTTCTAAATGCTGATGGCATAAATTGACCATATCCCATAGCGCCAGCAAATGATCCACTCAAATCAAAGGGATCAACACCCTCATCTCGGCACATAACTAAAAAATCTTCTAATTCGTTAGAAAAATATTGCGCACGTCTTGGATAGTAAAAGGCAAGAGTTGACAAGGCATCAATGATTTTAGTTTTTCCCATCACTCTACCCCAACCTGTTTCAACGCCAATAATGCCAACAATAATTTCAGGTGGCACTCCATATTCATTATAAGCACGCTGTAATTCTTTTTGGTATTGGTTCCAAAATTCAACACCACGAGGAAGGTTGCTTGGTGTAATAAATTTATTTTTATATCGAATCCAAGCACCATTTGGTGCCGTTGGCGAGCTTACTTTTGGAGCTTGTTTATCCATTAAATTAATTACCCAATCAAGTTTATTAGCTTGAGCAAGCACATTACGGAGTTGTTGACGATTAAAACCATGCTTACTGGCCATTCTATCAATAAATTTTTCTTTATCTAAGTCTAATGAAGCACTAGCGATTTTAGATTGATTATGATCTTTTTCCAGATAAACACCGCCTTTAACATTTGCATGTCCACGGTGTTCTTTCATGGGAGATGTTGAAGATCTATTACTACTACAAGCTGCTAGCAATAAAATTGTAATAATAAAGATGGCAATACGCTGCATAAAAAACCCATATATTAAATAATTAAAAATCGAAAACATCATAAGATATTAGTTGTTATTTAACAATGTTTGGGCATGGTTTCCCATCCACAACTTGTTTGATATTATTTAAAGTCGTATCAGAAATATTTAATAATGCTTCTTGTGTTAAAAAAGCCTGGTGACCAGTAAAAATAACATTATGACAAGAAGATAAGCGACGGAACACATCATCTAAAATAACATCATTAGATTTATCCTCAAAAAAGAGATCACGTTCGTTTTCATAAACATCCATGCCTAAAGCACCAATTTTTGTTTTCTTTAATGCATCAATAGCTGCAGTTGCATCAAGTAATGCGCCACGACTTGTATTGATAATCATCACGCCGTCTTTCATCTTTTGGAAAGAATCTTTATTCAATAAATGATAATTTTCAGGGGTCATAGGGCAATGTAAAGTGATAACATCAGATTTTGCATATAACTCATCTAACTCAACATATTGCGCTCCTAATTCAACTGCAACATCATTAGGATAAGGATCATAGGCAAGGATATGCATACCAAAACCTTTCAAAATGCGGATAACCGCTTGACCAATTTTGCCCGTACCAATGACACCAGCAGTACGATTGTGCATATTAAATCCAGTTAATCCATCTAACGAAAAGTTAGCATCACGAGTACGCTGATAGGCTTTATGTGTTCTTCTATTTAACGTCATCATTAAAGCCACTGCATGTTCTGCAACCGCTTCAGGGGAATAAGCGGGCACACGCACTACTGTAATACCTAACTTTTCAGCCTCAGCTAAATCAACATTATCAAACCCAGCACAACGAAGCGCTAAAATCTTAATGCCATAACTTGCTAATTTTTTTAATACTTTTTTATCTACTTCGTCATTTACAAATGCACAAACTGCGTCATAACCTTGGGATGTAACCACAGTTTTACAGCTAAGTTTATGTTCATAATATTCGATATCAAAGCCATATTTTTTATTAGCGATTTCTAAATGTTCTTTATCGTAATGCTTACTACTAAAGACAGCCACTCTAATTGAACTTTTCATATTACTACACCCCTTTTAAATGGTAGTTTGTTAATCTCTTAATTAATTATTAATATTAATTTTATACTGAAACACATGGTTACCGGAAACTTTTTAACAAAGAACAACTAAAATAATGAATCTCTAGCTTTAAAAAAGTTATTGCGCATAACTTTCTTATATTGAAAACATGACTTTGGATAAAACGGTCAATCTTGGCTTGCTGAATTATTTTTTATATGTTGTGTGCTATGATAACACTTTGCCAAAAACTAACAATAAAGTTAAATAATGAATGATTCGCAAAATTCACTTTTAAAAACCATTTTTACTACCAAGATGCTGATCTGCATTTTTACGGGTTTTGCTTCTGGGCTTCCTTTTTATTTATTATTACAGCTATTACCGGCTTGGTTGGAAAGTGAAAGTATAAATATCAAAACGATAGGTATTTTTTCATTAACACAAATTCCCTATATTTTAAAATTTATCTGGTCACCATTTATGGATGGCTTTTCATTGTTTAATTTAGGCAGGCGACGAGGTTGGATGCTTGGTTCTCAAATAGTGCTTATCTTTTCAATTGCAATATTGGGATTTTTTTCACCTTCATTAAATATTTGGTTAATAGCAACCATTTGCTTTATTATTGCACTATTTTCAGCTACACAAGATATTGCACTTGATGCCTTTAGACGAGAGTTATTACTTGATAAAGAATTAGGACTTGGTAATAGTATTCATACCAATGCTTATCGCATTGCAGGTTTAGTACCAGGTTCATTATCACTAATATTATCAAATATCTTACCTTGGAATAGTGTTTTCATCATTACCGCACTATTTATGCTACCCGCTATCATAATGACACTACTAGTAAAAGAGCCGATTAGTCAAACATCCAAAAAACATGATTTCGAAGATGTTATCATTAAACCATTTAGTGAATTTATTACTCGAAATGGACCTAAAACAGCAATATTGATTTTAACATTTATCTTTTTATATAAATTAGGCGATAGCATGGCTACATCCTTAGCCACGCCTTTCTACTTACAAATGGGCTATAGTCGCCCCGACATTGGTTGGATTGCCAAAAATGCCTCTTTATGGCCAAGTGTGTTTGGGGCATTGATGGGGGGCATTTTGATGATCAAAATAGGCATAAACCGAGCATTATGGTCTTTTGGTGTTGTCCAAGTTATATCAATTTTAGGATTTATTTGGCTTTCTATAGAAGGACCTTTTAATACAATAGGAATATTTCAAAAAACGTTATTAGCAATAGTGATAGGGATTGAATCACTTGGTGTCGGTCTTGGTTCGGCTGCTTTTGTAGCGTTTATTGCTAAAACAACTAATCCACTTTATACCGCTACACAATTTGCTTTATTTACCAGCATTGCTTCAGTGCCAAGAACTCTAATTAATGCATCTACCGGTTTTATGGTTGAACACTTAGGATGGACAAACTTTTTTTGGTTATGTTTTATTCTTGCCTTTCCCGGTATGTTATTATTGTTAAAAGTTGCCCCGTGGAATAGCCAATCTTAGGAGAAAATATGGACAAACTAACCCAAGCATTCGACTTTAGACATGCATGTAAAAAATTTGATAATACCAAAAAAATTAGTAATGATGATATTAAATATATTTTAGAAGCGGGTCGTCAATCTCCTTCATCATTTGGCATGGAGCCATGGCATTTTGTGGTTGTTGATAGTCACAAGATAAAAGTTGAATTACGTAATGTTTGCTATAACCAAGAACAAGTTACCAGCTGTTCACATTTTGTAATTGTACTTTACCGCAAAGCCAATAATTTTACGTTACAGAGCGATTATTTACGACAAACAATTGCACGCACCTTACCTGATCCCAATAACCAAACCGATATTGATATTGCCTGTCAAGGATTTATCAATTTTTGCGAACAAGGCTTAGCCGACGGTTTAACCATCAACCACTGGTCAGAAATGCAAGACTATATCGCTAGTGCCAATATGATGACTGCAGCGGCATTTTGTGGTATTGATTCATGTGCTATTGGTGGATTCGATCATGATAAAGTCATAAAGATCCTAGAAAAATATATTCCACAATTTG
The DNA here is from genome assembly GCF_046635565.1 of Gilliamella sp. BG7. Taxonomy (NCBI): domain Bacteria; kingdom Pseudomonadati; phylum Pseudomonadota; class Gammaproteobacteria; order Orbales; family Orbaceae; genus Gilliamella; species Gilliamella sp. BG7. The sequence continues at coordinate 42,054 of NZ_JBIDFB010000002.1, forward strand.
GTGGCGACTCATTCGGGATAGGACTTTGCTTAGCTTTTGGTTATCGAATTAATGAACCAACAGCGCATATCCGTTGGCCACTTTCAGACTTAACAACGTATCTATCTGATAACAGCGAAACGAATTAAACAATGAACACCTTCAAGCAAGCAACGGCGAATGAAGGTGTAGATAAATAGAAAAAGATTAATATTATTCTATTGTTTGATAAAGCGCTTCGGCTTCAGATGAAGCTGAATCCATAATAAAGGAAATTCCAGATAAAATATTACCAATCTGAGGATCAGTAATATTTTGTTGTACTGAGTTTAAAATCTCTTGAGCCCAATTAATTTTTGTAAGTACAGCTTCGACACTTTTTTTTGAAGGATTACTCATCTTCTCTCCTACTGTTAGGATGTTAACTAAACCAATAATCAAAAATATCTTATTAAATAATAAAAAAATTTCAGATAAAGGATATCCGGATAAGAAAATCGCATATTCTAAACAGTAAAAACAAAAACAAAAATTAATGTAGTTTAAATAAAGAATAAATGTATTTAAAATAATTGAAAATAAAAAGATAAAATTTTAGTTTAATTATAATTAACGCAATACAAAAAAGCCTATTATGATTACCTATTGCTACAATAAACAATTCTTTTACATTATAACGATTGATAATGTTAGACTTATTGGCAATAAATTGCGTTAATTTTGCCCAAAATTGTCAAAATTTTAAAATAAGTAAGGATTTAAAATGAAAACCAAACATGCTCGTTTATTAATACTTGGCTCTGGTCCTGCCGGTTACACTGCTGCTGTTTATGCCGCACGAGCTAACCTTTCACCCGTGTTAATTACCGGAATGCAAGAAGGTGGGCAACTAACTACCACAACCGATCTTGAAAACTGGCCAGCCGGTGCTCCTGATTTAACAGGACCAGAATTAATGGTTAAGATGAAAGAACATGCAGAAAGATTTAATACTGAAATTATTTTAGATCAAATTGATCGCGTTGATTTTAGCACAAAGCCATTTAAGCTTTATGGTAGCGAAACGCAATACAGTTGTGATGCGCTTATTATTGCAACTGGCGCATCAGCGCAATACCTTGGTTTACCGTCAGAAGAAGCATTCAAAAGTAAAGGTGTGTCGGCTTGTGCTACCTGTGATGGATTTTTCTATCGCAATCAAAAAGTTGCCGTAGTGGGTGGTGGCAATACCGCGGTTGAAGAAACGCTTTATTTAGCCAATATCGCGAGTGAAGTACATTTAATTCACCGTCGAGATACCTTTAGAGCAGAAAAAATCTTAATAGATCGCTTAGAGCAAAAAATTAAAGAAGGTAAAGTTATCCTACATACTCATCGTGTAGTTGATGAAGTTTTAGGGGATAACATGGGAGTAACTGGAGTTAGAATCCGTAGCTCACAAGATCCTAATATTACCGAAGAGTTATCGGTTTTAGGCGTGTTTATCGCTATTGGCCACAAACCAAACACCGCTATATTTGAAGGTCAACTTGAACTAAATGGCGGTTATATCAAAGTACAATCAGGCACGCAAGGCAACGCTACTCAAACCAGTATCGAAGGGATTTTTGCTGCTGGTGATGTAATGGATCATGTCTATCGTCAAGCAATCACTTCAGCAGGTACAGGCTGTATGGCTGCTTTAGATGCAGAACATTATTTGGATAATTTAAAATAAGCAGTAAAGATCTTTATGTCATTAGATAAAAAACGCCAGACCTATCTACTTGGCTGGTTAAAACAGCAAGCAAAAATGCATAAAACTAATTTGCGTGCTTCAATTTTAACCGGCTTGGTTTTAACTATATTAGTTATTATTCAATCTGCATTACTTGCTGTAATTTTGCAAAAAATTATTATTGAACAACACTATTTTGTGGATATTCTGCCTTTTTTTGGCGCACTAATTGCAGTGTTACTTGGTCGAGCAGGCTTAATTTATCTACGCGAAAAGATCAACTTTGCCATAGGCAAAAAAGTTCGTCAGCAAATTCGACAGCAATTAATTGATCAACTTGAGTTGCATGGGCCTGCTTATTTAAATCAAAGCACGATCGGCGCATGGAGTACGTTGCTTATTGAACAAGTTGATAAATTGCATGACTTTTTTGCCCGTTATCTTCCCCAAATGCGATTGGCAGGCATGGCACCGATTTTAATCTGTATTGCTATCTTCCCATTTAACTGGGCTGCTGCTACAATTTTGCTTTGCACCGCCCCCCTGATTCCTATTTTTATGATTTTAGTGGGAATGGGAGCCGCTGATATTAATCGTCGTCATTTTAAAGCGCTCGCATATTTAAGCGGTCATTTTTTAGATCGTTTAAAAGGACTCAATACCATTCGATTATTCAACCAAGGCGAAAAACAAACTAACGAAATAGCCATTGCCTCTGAAGATTTTCGTATTAAAACTATGCAAGTGCTCAAAATAGCCTTTTTATCTTCAGCCGTATTGGAGTTTTTTACTTCTATTTCAATCGCCATTGTGGCGGTTTATTTTGGATTTTCGTATTTAGGCGAATTCGATTTTGGTGCATATAATGGAACTGTTACTTTATTTGCTGGTTTTTTTGCGCTAATGTTAGCCCCTGAATACTTTCAACCTTTACGTGATTTGGGCACTTACTATCATGCCAAAGCTGAAGCAATCGCAGCAGCAGATAATATCGAAAGTTTTTTAAGTAAAAAAATCGCACCAAAACAAGCCAATAATAATATAACAAACATAAAATTGACTGAACCATTAAAAACAATTGAAGCAGATAATTTAATTGTATTATCTAACGAACAACAACCTATCGTTGGTCCATTATCGTTTAGCTTGCAAGCACCATTTAAATTAGCTCTAATAGGAACTAGTGGCGAGGGTAAAACTTCGTTAATGCAAGTACTACTCGGTTTTTTACCTTATCAAGGCTCACTAAAGATTAATGGTATTGAATTTAATCAATTAGATATTAATGATTGGCAACTGCAAGTAAGCTGGATTGGTCAAAATCCTTACTTGATTAATGGTACTATCCGTGAAAATATTTTATTGGGTAAACAAAATGCAACTAACCATGAACTGGATAACGTGATAGCCAAAACCCAATTGACCGAAGTTATTGCTAAATTACCACAAGGCATTAAAACCCAAGTTGGCGAAGATGCGGTACGTTTATCAGTTGGACAAGCACAGCGGATCGCCTTAGCCAGAGCAATGCTAAAATCTTGTCAATTATTGATTCTTGATGAACCAACTGCTAGTTTAGATAAACAAACCATCCAAAATTTGGATCAGCAACACATTGCCCCGAATAGCATTACAATTACTCATCAAACAGATGACATGCAAGATTTTAAACAAATCTGGCAATTGGCTAATGGTAAGCTACACTGTGATATCAAGGGGGATTTATGCTAGCTATATTACGCCCTTATATCGCACTATATAAACACTATTTTGGGCAAATTTTATTGGGATTATTTTTGTCAATTCTTACCCTACTTGCCAGCGTATTTTTGCTATCATTATCAGGGTGGTTTTTGGCTTCTACCGCTTTTGTTGGCGTTGCAGGTTTGTATACTTTCAATTATATGTTGCCTGCTGCTGGTGTTCGTGCTGCGGCAATTATTCGAACCGCCGCTCGCTATATGGAGCGTTTAGTTGATCATAATACTACATTTAAAATCTTAGCTTATTTAAGAACGTTAGCTTTCCGTAAGATTTTGCCCTTAAGTGCCAATCAATTAGCCCACTACCAACGGGCTGACTTGCTTAATCGCTTTATTGTCGATATTGACGCACTTGATCACTTATACCTAAAACTTTTTTCACCTATTGTAACCGCACTTGTTACCATTGTTGTTTTGTTTATTGGGTTAGCAAATATAAACTTACCTATTGCGTTAATTATTACTATTATCCTTACAACCACCTTACTTGTGGTTCCGGTCATTTTTTATCAAGCAGGAAAACAACTCGGCAAAACACTAGCCAAACAACAAAGTGAATATCGTTTATTATTAATTAATTATCTACAAGGACAAGCTGAACTTATCCTATTTAATGCACAACCACGCTATCGTGCTAAACTTGATAAGCTTGAATCAAACTGGCTTTATAACCAGCAACGTCAATCAACATTAATGGCACTATCAAGCGCATTGATTGTGCTGATTGCTGGATTTTTAACGTTGCTTGTTCTATGGCTAATTACCCAATACACCCTATCCCCTTTAGTAGCACTATTTGTATTTGTTAGTCTTGCAAGTGCTGAAATACTCATGCCAATTCCTAGCGCATTTATCTTTTTAGGGCAAGTACTGACTTCCGCAACACGCACAACGGGTATTTTTAATCAAACACCCGACATTCAATTTGTTTCTAAAGGTAAAGCGATAGATTTAACTACGGCAAAATTAAAATTTGAACAAATTAATTTCAGCTACCCAAATCAACCTTTTGCGATATTAACTGATTTTTCCTTAACGGTTGAACAAGGTGAACATATTGGAATAATTGGTAAAACAGGTTGTGGTAAATCAACATTATTAAGCCTAGTAAATCGGACTTGGGAGGCAAGCTCCGGCAATATTTATTTTAATGATACCCCAATAAATCAACTGGATGAAAAAACTTTGCGACAAGCCATTGCAATGGTTCCGCAAGTTATTACTATTTTTAGTGAGACTTTACGGAAAAATTTACTCATTGGTAATCCTAATGCAACTGATCAACAGCTTATTGAGGTTCTATATCAAGTTGAATTGGACAAATTACTAACTACAGAACAAGGTTTAGATATGCTAATTGGACAAGGCGGACGTACTTTATCTGGCGGTGAAATTCGCCGTATAGGCATTGCAAGAGCATTACTGCATAATTCCCCTTTAATTTTAATGGATGAACCAACAGAAAGCCTTGATCAACGAACAGAACAACAAATTATCCAATTGATAAAACAAACATGCAAAGATAAAACACTAATCATGGTTACGCATCGTTTGACTGATAATCCGCTGTTTGATCGAATTATTTCGCTTTAATAAATGGTTTAATTTATATGTCATTCATTGCTGATAAAGGGCAATATTAACTTTCGGAAATTGTAAAAAACTAAAAGTTTTCCTTATAAATATGTTCAGGTAAATAATTAATTTTTAATTAAATCAGAATATTATAATAAAACAACTTAAATGTAGCCTCTTTTTTTGGGGGGTAAGTTGTGATATTTAAAATAGTTACACGAAACCTTTCCAAAATCCGATTAATATTTTGAAAAGAAAATCAAATTTTTCTTTTTTTGTTTAAAACTTATATTGCGGAAGCTGCATCCTTTAGGATGCTTCCACCTATGTGTCACAATTACAACCCATATATCTATGTTTATTAGCTATAATTTCAGCAGTTTTCTTCTATGCGGTTTTATTGCCGTTAACAAAGGTGCTAACTGAATTTAGAATAAATAGAGAAAAAAGAAAACAGATAATTAAAAATCGCCTTTTCGGGTAGATTTAAATAATACTATTTTGCAATTTAGCAAACAAATATTAATAAAGGAGTATGAATTATATTGCTCAATATCGATATATTTGTCACCTCCAAATAAATATATACACAAATTATTCATCACCGTTATTTTTAAAATATATGCTATAATGGCGCTTTATTTTTAATAAAAAGAGAGATTATTTTGCAGCAGTCGTTACAAGATTTTATTATTGATAAGATTGATGATCTAAAAGGAAAAGACATTGTTACCCTTGATGTTCGTGGCAAATCAAGTATTACCGATTATATGATTATTTGTACTGGCACTTCAAACCGTCATGTTTCCTCTATTGCTAACCATTTACTTGATGAAGCAAAAAAACAAGGCCATTTGGTGTTAGGTAGCGAAGGTAAAAGTGATGCCGATTGGGTCGTAGTTGATATGGATGCGGTCATTGTACATATAATGCAAGAAGAAAGCCGCCAGCTTTACGAACTTGAGAAGCTTTGGAGTTAATCACGTGAAGATACAGCTTATTGCTGTTGGCAATAAAATGCCAAACTGGGTTACCACTGCTTTTAATGATTATCAATCACGATTTCCTAAAGATATGCCTTTAGAGTTTATTGAAATCCCCGCTGGAAAACGTACCAAAAATGCAGATATTGTACGGATTTTAGATAAAGAAGGCGAAGCAATGTTAAGTGCCTGTGGTAAAGGCAATCGCATTGTGACTCTTGATATTCCAGGTAAACCTTACACAACGCATAATTTAGCTGAACAATTAGAACGTTGGAAAGTAGATGGCCGTGATGTGAGTTTATTAATTGGTGGACCTGAGGGGTTATCTCCTTCTTGCAAAGCGGCGGCGGAACAGAGTTGGTCACTGTCGCCACTTACCCTACCTCATCCTTTAGTGCGGGTTATTGTAGCTGAAAGCCTTTACCGTGCATGGAGTTTAACCACTAATCATCCTTATCATCGTGAATAATAAAGTAAGGTAAATATGATGAGCGCAATTATTTTAGATTTGCAAATTGCTACAGAAGATAACCAAAATTTACCTACCGAAGCGCAAATTATGCAATGGTTAGAGGTTATTTTACCTCAGTTTATGGATAACGCCGAGCTCACTATCCGTATTGTCGATAAACAAGAAAGTCAGCAATTAAATTGTACCTATCGTCATAAAGATAAACCAACTAACGTTTTATCTTTTCCGTTTGAATCCCCAATCGAGATCGATGTTCCTTTATTGGGTGATCTAATTATTTGTAAACAAGTGGTTGAAGCTGAAGCTGAGCAACAACATAAATCATTAACTTCGCACTGGGCACATATGATTGTGCATGGTTGTTTACATTTACTCGGTTATGATCATATTCTTGACGAAGAAGCTGAAGAAATGGAAAATATCGAAATTGATATTATGCAACAATTGGGATTTGAAGATCCTTATCAACCCGTTGATGAATAAAAATACTCAATGGGCAGTTTAGTTCGATGGCAATTTAGCTAACTAAACAAAATATATAAAATAATTTAAATTAATAACAAAGTAAGAAAGGAAAAGAGCAAATGAGTGATGATAATCACCGGAGACCTAAAAAAGGGTTTGCATTATGGTTAAGTCAGTTATTTAATTCGGAACCCAAAGATAAAGAAGAATTGATCGAAGTAATTCGCGAAGCCGAAGAAAACGAACTTATTGATCCTGATACCTTGGATATGATTGAAGGGGTAATGGATATAGCAGAACAACGCGTTCGCGATATTATGATTCCCCGCTCTCAAATTGTTACCATAAAAGACAATTATTCACTTGATGAGTGTCTAGATATTATTTCTGAACATGGGCATTCTCGTTATCCTGTTATTAGTGAAGATAGAGATCACATAGAAGGCATTTTATTGGCTAAAGATCTTTTGATTTTTATTCGCCAAGGTATTGATAATTTCGATCTTAAAAAAATTCTCAGACCAACCGTTGTTGTTCCCGAAAGTAAACGTGTCGATCATATGTTAAAAGAGTTTCGTATGCAGCGCTATCATATGGCAATGGCTATTGATGAATTTGGTGGTGTTTCGGGGCTTGTGACTATTGAAGATATTTTAGAACTCATCGTGGGCGATATTGAAGATGAGTATGATGAAGTTGAGGATCGCGATATTCGTCGCTTAACGCAATCGGTTTATACTGTGCGAGCCCTCACTCCAGTGGAAGATTTTAATGAAATATTTTCAACTGATTTTAGTGATGATGAGATGGATACCATTGGAGGACTGGTAATGCAACATTTTGGACGCTTACCCTTACGCGGTGAAATCATTACCATTGACGGCTATCAATTTAAAGTTACCATTGCAGATCGAAGACGAATCATTCAATTGCATGTGACTATTCCTGATGGGGCTACCGTGCCTAATTTAGAGTTACCTGAAAATGCTTAAAAAAATATTATTAAGCCTAATTTTTGGTGGTATAGCAGTTTTTAGTTATGCTCCATTTCATATTTGGCCTTTAGCTTTTGTATCGTTTGCCGGTCTTTTATGGCTGATTGCCGATAGCTCTAAAAAACAAGCTATGTTACTGGGATTAAGTTGGGGCATTGGCTATTTTGCCGCTGGGATCCATTGGGTTTATATCAGTATTAAGCAATATGGAGAGTTACCCACCCCCATTGCTATTATCATTTTAGGTTTTTTAATCCTATACTTGTCTCTCTATCCTATGCTATTTGCTTTTCTATTAAGGATGGCAAATCGTTTTGCTGGACAATTTTCATTTAAACAACTTATATTTCTTGCTCCTATGCTTTGGCAATTAACCGAATTCTTACGAGGGTATATTTTAACCGGATTTGCTTGGTTGCAACTCGGTTATAGCCAACTAGACAGTCCGTTAAAAGGCTATTTTCCTGTATTGGGGATTGATGGAGTCAATTTACTGCTAACAATTTTGTGTGGATTATTTGTTTATTGCATAAAAACAATAAATAACAAAATGCACAGGAAGCATATACTTGGTGCATTAATTGCACTACTTGCGATATTATTTGCACCGGTTTTATTCAATAATATTAATTGGACTAAAGTTAATGAAACACGTTCAGCTAATTTTGTTTTAATTCAAGGGAATATTTCGCAATCAATTCGTTGGACAAAAGAGCAACTTAATGACACATTACAAACCTATACAAAACTGACTAAACAAAACTTTGGTAAAGATAAAATTATCATTTGGTCAGAGGCCAGCATCACCGATTACGAAATAAATCAACAATCTTTTTTACAATATCTGGATAACGAAGCACGAGCCCATGATTCTGAAATAGCTGTTGGTATTATTGATTATCGCTTTGGTGAAGATGGTTATCAATCTAATGGATATATCTACAATACTTTATTAGTATTAGGAGAAAAGGAGCCTTACCAATATCCAACTATCAACCGTTATAAAAAACACCATCTAGTACCCTTTGGGGAGTTTACACCGTTAGAATCAGTACTTGAACCAATTGCTGAACTGCTCAACATTCCTATGTCCTCAATGAAATCTGGCGAAACAAAACAACCTCAATTACAAATAAAAGGCTTTAAATTTACCCCAGCCATTTGTTATGAAGTGATTTTATCTAATTTAATATGGCAAAATTTTTCTCCAGATACAGATTTTTTACTTACTGTTTCAAACGATGCTTGGTTTGGTGATAGTATTGGACCTAAACAACATTTACAAATGGCGCAAGCTAGAGCGCTTGAATTTGGTAGACCTTTAATTCGTAGTACTAATACGGGAATTACTGCAATTATTGATCCACATGGTAATATTGTTAAAAAATTACCGCAATTTGAAACAGGCGCATTATCTGCATCTGTATCACCAACAACTGGCCTAACGCCTTATGCTATATGGGGAAATTGGCCTTATTTAGTAGTAATGGCATTAATGTTTATTTCACTTTTTATAAAAAAACGTTCATAGTTCAAAATGTTGGCATAATTATTGCTTAAATATAACTAAGGTTTAATAAGTCTTGTTATAATCAATAATCTAATATTGCGTTAATCACTGGTTACATCTAGCTCCAATAATAGATAAATAACTAGTAAAAAGTACTTTTATGCTAAAAAATAAGTTATAATATACACCCTTTGTAAAAATATTAAAATTATTTAATATGATACAAACCAATCAGTAGGAGACCAGTATGAACAAAAAGACAAAATTAACCAAATTAGTATTATCATTTGCAATGTTAGGACTAATGACCGGTTCGGCTGTTGCAGAAGAACTGAGTGGTACATTAGCAAAAATTAAAGATAGTGGTGTTATTGTTGTTGGTCATCGAGAATCTTCTATTCCATTCTCCTATTATGGTGATAATCAAGAAGTAATTGGTTACTCACAAGATTATTCGAATTTAATCGTCGATGCGGTTAAAAAAGAATTAAACTTACCTGATCTTAAAGTAAAATACTTACCGATTACTTCTAAGACTCGCATTCAACTGCTTAACAACTATACCTATGATTTCGAATGTGGTTCGACAACTAACAATCTTGAACGCCAAAAAACAGTTGATTTTTCAAACAGTATTTTTATTGTTGGTACGCAATTCCTTGTTAAAGCGGATAGCAACATCAATAGTATTGAAGATCTAAAAGGTAAAAACGTGGTAACTACTGCAGGTACAACTTCTGAAATCCGTTTAAACCGAATCAACATGAAAAATAATTTAGGTATTCGTATCATTACACCAAAAGATCATGGTGATGCATTTAATGCATTAGAAACAGGTCGAGCTGTAGCATTATTGATGGACGACGCACTACTTGCAGGTGAACGTTCTCGTGCTATTAATCCAGCTGAATGGAAAATTGTTGGTGAACCGCTTTCTTATGAAGCTTATGGTTGTATGTTGAGAAAAGGCGATACTCAATTTAAACAATTGATGGACAAGACTATTGCTGATACGCAAAAATCAGGAAAGGCTTTAGAATCATATAATAAATGGTTTACTCAACCCGTTCCACCAAAAGGCGCAAATATGAGTCTTGAAATTTCGCCTAAAATGGTTGAGCTATTTGCCAATCCTAATGATAAAGCATTAGATTAATACTTTTCTTATCTTTCTAATCCAATGTACTAAATCAATTGCATTTAGTACATTATCTAAATTAGTGAATTAATATATTATGAGTTTTAATTGGACCCTATTTTTTGAACATACTCCTTATGGTGATGGGATTTATTTAAATTGGCTATTAGATGGCATTTTTGTGACAGTTTCATTAGCAGCCACTGCTTGGATCATTGCTTTTGTGCTAGGGTCACTTGTGGGGATATGTAGAACTTTAGAAAATCAGTTTCTAAATAACTTTGCAGCGGGTTATATTCAGCTATTTCGTAATATACCATTGCTTGTTCAAATGTTTTTGTGGTATATGATACTACCGATAATATTAAGTGGTAGTCTACGAATTTGGTTTACTTCTTACTTATCGCCAAATATAAGCGCATTTATCACTGCTGCTATTGCTTTAGGACTATTTACATCTGCGCGTATAGCAGAACAAGTACGAACAGGTATTCAAACTTTACCTAAAGGCCAACGATATGCCGCTATTGCACTTGGTTTAACTAATCGACAAGCTTATATGTACGTTTTATTACCAAATGCATATCGACGAATTATTCCACCATTAACATCAGAGATGACCAATATTATTAAAAATTCATCGGTTGCATCAACAATAGGATTAATTGATTTAATTGGTGAAATTGATCGCATTAATGAGTCAACCAATAGCATTATCGAAATATTGTGTGGTGTCACGATTGCCTTTATGCTGATTAACTATGTGGTGATTACTGTCATGCGAATCGTTGAAAAACATACTCGTTTACCTAATATGAATCATGGAGGATAAGATGCAGTTATTTCATTGGATTGCCAATATACCTTCATTAGTATTAGATAACTATCACTTATTATTAAGTGGATTATGGTTAACAACCAAAATCACCTTTACTGCTGTGGTTTTCGGTATTATTTGGGGAACAGTATTGGCATTAATGCGTTTATCAAATAATAGAGTGCTTAACATTTTTTCTAAATGCTATGTCAACTTATTCCGCTCTATTCCACTATTATTAGTGTTGTTGTGGTTCTATTTAGCACTCCCTCAAGTTATTAAATACCTATTTAACTTGCCAACTTATGCGGATGTGCGTATTGCTTCAGCGATGATTGCTTTTGCGCTGTTCGAAGCTGCGTATTATTCTGAAATCATTCGTGCGGGTATCAATGCTGTTGCCAAAGGTCAATATCATGCAGCCTATGCATTAGGTATGACTAAAAGCCAAGCAATGCGTTTAATTATTTTACCGCAAGCATTTAGATCTATGGTGCCATTGTTATTGACACAAGGTATTATCTTATTCCAAGATACCTCTCTAGTTTATGTCATGAGCTTAATTGATCTATTTGGCGCAAGTGTGTCGCAAATTGGTAATACACAAGGTGGTACCGTCAAGTATTCTATGATTATTTTTGCAGCTGCAAGTTATTTTATAATTTGTTTTACTGCTTCATGTTTGGTTAATTATTTCAAGAAAAGGATTACTCGATGATCTCCTTAGAAAATATTTCAAAATGGTATGGACAATTTCAGGTATTAAAAAACTGCACCACTCGAGTTGGTAAAGGCGAAGTTGTTGTTGTTTGTGGTCCTTCAGGTTCAGGAAAATCAACCTTGATAAAAACTGTAAATTGTTTAGAGCCTGTACAAAAAGGCAAAATTATTATTGATGGAACAGAAGTTACAAATAAAGCGACTAACTTAGCTAAATTACGATCCAAAGTAGGTATGGTATTTCAACACTTTGAACTGTTTCCACATTTAACTATTTTAAAAAATCTAACACTTGCACAAATTAAAGTGTTAGGTCGAACAGACGAAGAAGCTCGAGAAAAAGCGCTTAATCTTTTAGAGCGTGTTGGTTTACTTGCCCATGCAGATAAATACCCTGCTCAGCTTTCTGGTGGTCAACAACAACGTGTAGCGATCGCTCGTGCGTTATGTATGGATCCTATTGTTATGTTGTTTGATGAACCAACCTCAGCACTAGATCCTGAAATGGTAAACGAGGTGCTAGATGTTATGGTTGAACTGGCTTATGAAGGTATGACTATGATGGTGGTTACTCATGAAATGGGCTTTGCGCGTAAGGTAGCCCACCGAGTTATCTTTATGGATGCTGGTGAAATTATTGAAGATACCTCAAAAGAGCAGTTCTTTACTAATCCACAATCAGATCGTGCTAAAGACTTCTTAGCTAAAATTATCCATTAATTTAATTATTACAGGGCTTTTAGCCCTGTTTTATTATTTCTTCCTCGAATTACACATCATCTTTCAAAAAATAAACTCAAATATGCTTATCAAAACAGAATCAGCTATTATTTTGCAATAAACTGACTAAACCACTATGTCTTTGCGTTTGTGATTTAATTGCTTGTAACAAGATAGCTTCAGTCGCATAAATTGAAACCGTTTTTTTAGCACGGGTAATGGCAGTATAAAGTAAAGAACGATTAAGTAACGGCGAATTATCAGTTGGTAGGATAATATTTACATCATCGAACTCTGAACCTTGTGATTTATGAATCGTCATGGCATAAGCCGTTTCATGTTCGGGTAATCGAAATGGAGAAAATCCTTTAATAGATCCATCAGCAAAAGGGAAATAAACACGCAATTTTGAACTATCATGCTCGGCTTTTAATGTAATGCCAATATCACCATTATATAGCCCTAATGAAGCACTATTACGTAATATCATGATGGGTCGACCAACATACCATGCTTCTTTATTTTTCAAATAAATTAATTTGTTTTTGGCTAAAAGTAATTCAATTTGTTTATTTAAACCTTCGACACCAAAATGTCCTTCTCTGACAGCACAAAGTAAGCGATATTCAGCAAATTTAGATAAAACCAACGCTATATTATTAGTTCCATTCGGCTTAATCACATTTAAATAATGTTTATAATGATTAATACTATCGTGTAAAATATCTTCATAAGCCTGTTGTGAAGAAAGAGCATGATACTGAATATCACTCAATGATTCATCTAATAACAATTTTTTAACAGAAGTTGAGCACCCAGCTTTGACTGCATTAGCCAACAAGCCAATACCAGATGATTTGTTAAAACGATAACTTTTTTGTAATAAGCAAATGCTATCAGTAATTTTTGCTGTTTGCTGGCAAGCTGGCACATCATAACCAGTCAATTGACTTAGCTCTTTTGCCCGTGCTTCGCTATAACCATGCAAAATAAAGGTACAAAGGTCACCAAACACAGCTCCGGCTTCAACTGATGAAAGTTGATCTTTATCACCTAACAAAATTAAACGAGCAGAATTAGGTAATGCTTCAATTACTCTTGCCATCATATTTAAATCAACCATAGATGCTTCATCAATGACTAACACATCGACATGCAATGGATTATTCTTATCATGCTTAAATGAACGATTATCTGCTTTTGCACCTAATAAACGATGTAAAGTGATTGCTTCTGCTTTTATATTTAGTGATGCAAAATCGAGTTGATCGATTGTGCGTCTCAGTGATTCAGTTAACCTTGATGCCGCTTTTCCTGTAGGTGCCGATGTAATAATTTGAGCATGCGGATTGGTTAACAAAATTCCGGCTAAAATTTTGGCAACAGTAGTTGTTTTACCCGTACCTGGTCCACCAGAAATAATAGCAACTTTGCGTGTTAACGCAGCAGCAACTGCTACTTTTTGCCAATCAATTTCGGTTTGATTCTGAATAAAAAGTTGATTAAGTACAGTGGTTAAATCAGTATTGTAGCTAAGTTCTTTATCTAAATCTGTATGATTGAAATATTGAGCTACATTTTGTTCATCTAACCACATTCTTTGAAAATAAAGTTTATTTTCAATAAAAATAAGCGGAGACAAATTTGTTCCATCACTCACAACCTGACTATCATAAGCTTGTTCAAGAGCAATTTTCCAATCTTGCGCATTTGGCGAATCTAATTGTAACCAAAGCTGTGATTCAATCGTTGATTCATCTAAATAAGCAAGATCAAGGCAAACATGACCAGATCTTACCTCTTTACTAAGCGACATAACTAAAAAGCTAAATCGTTTAATAGTAATATCATCATTTAACTTTGCTTTATGTGTTAAAAACGTTGCCAAATGAATATCAAGCAAACTACTTTGGCTATTTTGTTTAAATTGGCTTAACCACTCGTTTAACATATTCTATTTCTGTTATTAACTTACTTATAAACCAATTATATCGTTAACTTTATCTTTTGGATAAGTCAGTTTAAAACTTAAGTTAAGATTTTTATTTTCGCCTTTGGTCAACAATACTTTTGATTGCCCTTGTAATTCTGCACCTTGCAAAAAAAGCTTGACTTTATTAAGTGTTACATTATTTTTTGCAAAAACACTGCTAGAAGCAAATGCAATTAAAAAAGCTAATTTCTGAATTTTCATATAGTTCCTTTAAAATAAAAACTAATTTATAACTATTTAAAAATAATTATGTTATAAGTTAAATGGCACATGATTCTCTCTAACAATGGTAATAAAGTAGTTATTCTATCTGTTTAATTGCTATTAATTTTAACATAGTTGTACAAAAAATAAATTATTTTTTGTTTAATATATTGAACAAAAACTAAAAATAGTTTATATTTCGTTTAAGATAAAAAACCAAATAAGGGATATTCTATGAGTAACTTCAATTATCTAAAAAAAGCAATCAAACGTAAGAATATATCTTTACAAACTGTCGCCGATGCTTGCCAAATGACTAAAGGTTATCTTAGTCAACTCATTAATGATAAAATTAAAAATCCGAGCGCACAAAAATTACAATCACTCCATCAATATTTACAAATTGAAGAACCAAACAAAAATAAAAAAGTAGGGGTGATTTTTGGCAAATTTTATCCTTTACATACTGGGCATATTTATCTTATTCAGCGAGCAATTAGTCAGGTTGATGAGTTATATGTTATTCTTTGCTCTGATACTCAACGCGACGAAGCGCTTTTTAAACAAAGTGCTATGTCTCGCCAACCAACTATTAATGATAGAATTCGTTGGCTACTGCAAACTTTTAAATATCAAAAAAATATCCACATTGAATTATTAGAAGAAGACGGCATTCCAGCTTACCCAAATGGCTGGCATGAGTGGAGTGAACGAGTAAAGAAACTATTTCAAGAAAAAGGCATAAAACCAGATTATGTTTACTCAAGTGAACCGCAAGATGTCGCTATGTATAAAGATTTGTTTGATCTAGAAACTGTCTTAATTGATCCAAAACGACAATTTATGCAAATAAGTGGTACTCAAATCCGTCAAGCACCGCTGAAAAACTGGCAATACATTCCAACCGAAGTTAGACCTTTTTTTGTTAGAACCGTTGCCATTTTAGGGGGAGAATCTAGTGGTAAATCAACTTTAGTTAATAAACTAGCAAACGTATTTAACACAACCAGTGCATGGGAATATGGTCGGGATTATGTATTTTCTCAACTTGGCGGGGACGAACGCGCATTACAGTATGCTGACTACGATAAAATCGCATTAGGGCATGCACAATATATCGATTTTGCCATAAAACATGCCAATAAAGTTTCGTTTATTGATACCGATTTTGTGACAACTCAAGCTTTTTGTAAAAAATATGAAGGTAAAGAACATCCATTTTTACAAGCTATGATCAATAACTATCGTTTTGATTTAGTGATTTTACTCGGTAATAACACGCCATGGGTCGCTGATGGTTTACGTCATTTAGGCAGTCCAAAACAACGTAAAGATTTTCAAAAACTATTAATAACGTTATTAGAAAAAAATAATATCAAATATATAGAAATAGAATCTCCCGATTACGAAGAACGTTATTTACGCTGCATTGAACTAGTTAATCAACTTATTAATGATGAAGAGTAATAAATTATGAATAAATTAAGCAATCTTGCCATTTTAATTGGACGTAATAAATTCTATCCATTTTTTTGTATATTATGTGTAACACTAGCATTTTTATACACTGACCCATTTACTGAATTTGATTTACGCTATGCTACTTCTTACATAGGCGCTTTTTGCGGTCTGCTATGCGTTATCTTATTAGCAAAACGTAAAAACATGGGAAATGTATTAGGTATGTTTGCCGTAGTTGCAGAATGTTGTGCTAATGTTCTTGGCGGCAATATTGGTGCAGGACTACCGCCAGTCTACTATTTTTGTTCACACATCTATGGTTTATTCACTTGGCAAAAGAACCTTGATAATAATAAAAACGTTAAAGTTCGCTCACTCAATGAAACCACATTTTTATATACAATCATATTTCTTATTATTGCCGCTTTTATTAATATTTATTTAACGGATAAAATTGGTGTAACTAATACAACCTACCAACTAATAACTAACTGTTTTATATTTGGTCTAGGCATTGTTGCTCAATTATTATTGATGATGCGATATGCGTTTAACTGGTATTTATGGGTTATATTAAATGTACTGGTAATTGGTTTAAATATCTATACCGACAATATCATTATCGCAACACAATATTTAATTTATCTGTTTAATGCCATTTATGGAATTTGTGAATGGAAACGCTCTGAGCAGCCAGAGTAAATATTCTAATTTTGTTAAAAAGTTTCAGGAAAGACTGTGTTTAAGTATAAAAATAGAAAATAAGTGCTTTATTTTCTATTTTTTATTTGAGATGCAGTCTAATTATTCAACATCCCCTTTAACCAAAGGCACGAATATAACCTCGCCCATATTTTTAGCTACAAAATTATCTCCATCACGCTCAATTAATTGTAAAACCTGTTTATTTTCGCCAACAGGAATAACTAAACGTCCTTTATCGGCTAACTGTTCTAGTAAGCTTTGTGGCACTTCAGATGCGGCGGCTGTAACAATGATGCCATCAAATGGTCCACGTTCAGGCCAACCTAACCAACCATCACCATGGCGTGTTGCAATGTTATGAATATCAAGTTGCTTTAAACGGCGTTTAGTATTCCATTGTAGACTTTTTATTCGTTCTACCGAGCAGACATTTTCGACTAACTTTGCTAAAACAGCCGTTTGATATCCCGACCCTGTTCCAATTTCAAGTACTTTTGAATTAGGCTCTAATTTTAATAGTTCAGTCATCTTTGCTACGATATAAGGCTGAGAAATAGTTTGACCGCTTCCTATTGGCAATGGACGATTATCGTAAGCTTGATGCGAAAGCGCCTCATCAACAAAATGTTCACGAGGAATTGACGCAATAGCATCTAAAACGCGCTCGTCTTTTATTCCTTGTTGCCGTAAGAATTCAATTAGGGATTGCATTTTTAGATTTTGCATTTGGGCTACTCATTTTCTATTATTAGTTCACGTATCACACTTGTTGCATAACAACCTGATGGCAAATAAAAATTGAGTTCGAGACTATGCTCATCTAACCATTGCCAATTAAGCTGCTCTGCTCGTAACAATATTGACCGTCTTGCTGTTTCTACTCGCTCTTTTTTAAATAGATCATTAAATTCAGACCAACTTTCTAAACATTTTTGCTCAAACTCCAGCGCATCAAATAATGTACCTAGTGGTGAATCCCCCACCATTGGTGCAGTAATATTGATCTCGCCTTGTTCTAAACGCATTTGTAACTGAACTAGTTCGTCTGCTTGAGCAATAAACCAGCTACCACGATGCGCTAATTGTAATATATCGCCATTGAGCACGATTTGATGCAAACTTTGGGTAATGCGTTGACTGACAATATTATTAAAAATCGCACTTCGCGCCGCAGAAAGATAAAAGCTACGTTTTTTTCGATCCTTAACCGAAATTTCGCCATTGGCCCATTTTATAGCCTGAGTAATATTATTTTCATCACGACCAAAACGCTGCTCACCAAAATAATTAGGCACACCATGCTGTTTGATTAATGCTAATTTAGATTCAATTTCAGATTGGCTATTTAACGATTTTAAAATAATTTTAAAATAATTACCTTTTAATGCGCCAATTTTTAATTTTTTATTATGTCGCGTGACTTTTAATATTTTACAACCCGCCAAATTAAATGCAGAAAAGTCTGGTGTTTGTTGACCTGGCATATGTAAACTGAACCACTGCTCAGTCACCGCTTGGCGATCTTTCAAACCAGCATAACTTACTAGCTTGGTTGAAATTCCAACATATTTAGCCAACTGCTCAGCCACGAAAATGGTATTACAATCACGTTTTTGCAAAAAAACTAAAACATGTTCGCCTTCACCAGTCAACTCAAAGCCAAGATCTTCTGTCACATTAAAATCTTCGTATTGTTGCTTGTATTGCCCTTTAGTGGCCGGTTTGCCATATAAATAATTAAGTTGTGCTAACACTATTATTGCCTATTGTATAATTTAAACTGTTTCGGATTTTTTACTTAATAACACTACCGCTTGGCAAGCAATGCCTTCTTTACGCCCAGTAAAGCCTAATTGTTCAGTTGTTGTTGCTTTTACACTAATTTGATCAAAATGAACTTTCAGATCTTCTGCTATATTAACTCGCATTTGATCAACATGCGGTCGCATTTTAGGTTCTTGGGCAATAATAGTAGTATCTAAATTAACTAATTCATAACCTTTAGCTTGAACAAGGGTATACACCTCTTTCAATAATATTCGACTATCTATACCCTTATATTTAGGATCTGTATCAGGAAATAGCTTACCGATGTCACCTAATGCCAATGCGCCAATTAAAGCATCGGTTATTGCATGTAACACAACATCACCATCAGAGTGAGCAACAAGGCCATATTGATAAGGAATTTTTACCCCAGCAAGAGTTATAGGACCCTCTCCACCAAACTTATGAACATCAAATCCATGACCTATTCTCATACTTTTACCTATTTGGAATCTGCTTAGTTAAATAAAAAGTAGCCAATGCTAAATCTTCAGGACGGGTTATTTTTATATTATCCCCACGACACTCAATTAATAAAGGATGCCCACCACAATACTCAATGGCTGAAGCTTCGTCAGTGATGGCAACATGATCATTTAGAGCTTGTTGCAAACATGATTTTAGTTCGCCAGCATTAAACAGTTGAGGAGTAGCAGCGCCCCATAAATAAGTCCGATCTTCAGAATAATCAATAATGGTATCATTATTTTGACAAGCTCGCTTAATCGTATCACTAACACGAGTGGCTAATATACCGCCTTGTTTTTTAGTTGTTACTGTTTCAATCAGCCGAGTAATATCACAATGAGTCACACAAGGTCTTGCCGCATCATGAACTAAAGCCCACTGTTCATCATTTAGCAATTTTAATCCGGCTAAAACAGAATCAGCTCGAGTTTTGCCACCT
Source organism: Gilliamella sp. BG7 (assembly GCF_046635565.1). NCBI lineage: Bacteria > Pseudomonadati > Pseudomonadota > Gammaproteobacteria > Orbales > Orbaceae > Gilliamella > Gilliamella sp. BG7. The sequence continues at coordinate 62,008 of NZ_JBIDFB010000002.1, forward strand.
AAAGCAACTTTAATCTTATCGTGCTGAGCAATTGAAAGGGTATTAAATATATTATCTTCTGAGCTAATCACAACAATAACTTGAGCGATTTGAGGATGCGTTAATAATTTATTTAGAGTATGTTCTAAAACGGTCTTCGAACCAACTTTTAGATATTGTTTAGGGATTTGACTATTCATACGGCAACCAACTCCTGCTGCCGGTACAATAGCAATGATATCATTAAGATTATTCAAGTTATGCATTATCGTTTTTTAGTATCCGAATCAATTATAATTCGATAAAAATATTCATCAGGTTTAACCATACCCAAATGACTACGAGCACGCTCTTCTATTGCCTCATAGCCACGTTGCAAATCGTTAATTTCAGCAAACATCTGTTCGTTACGAGTCTTTAACTTCTCATTATCGGCACGCAAAGTGACTAACATTTCTACATTATCTTGATAATCGTACACATTATTTTTGCCATACCATAAAGAATATTGCAGATAACCCAGTACAGCTAATAACAATAAAGGTAGCTTCCATCTTCTCATGAATTTAGTATTATCCTTTATCTATATACATTTAACTGGTTTTGGTAAGCCTGCAAGTTTAGTTGCTTGTTTAGCAGGACCGTCTGGAAATAATTTATACAAATAACGACTATTGCCCTTTTCTGCACCAAACTTTTTTTCCATTGCTTTGACTAAAGCTCGAATAGCTGGTGAGGTTTTATATTCTAAGTAAAAATCACGAACAAATAAAATAACCTCCCAATGGGCATCGGTTAATTCAATGGACTCTTTGGCTGCCAATTCTGGAACTAAATCAACATTCCAATCCTGCCAATTTTTTAAATAGCCTTTCTCATCAGTTTCTATCTGCTCTAACATTTTTTTAAAGTACGTTATTTTATTTGCGTTGTATTATACTCAATTAATCAAAATCCAACACTAATTTTGCAGGCAAATACGTTATTGTTTGTTTAATTCCTTTAAAATTTGATGAAATTTAAAGCAAACGATAAAAAAAATTAAAATAGCTATTTACAAATAAGCAAGTCTACTTTATTATTCACAGCCATTGCGGAAGTGTGGCTGAGCGGTTGAAAGCACCGGTCTTGAAAACCGGCGAGGGGCGACCCTCCCAGAGTTCGAATCTCTGCGCTTCCGCCATCTAATTCTTGTGGTAAATTCCACAATCATCCAAAGAATTCCATTTTAACCTTTGATAGCAAGGGTTCTAGTGGATTTTTTTCTTTCAATTTTATTGCTAATTCCATACTCATCCAGAGTAATCCAAAACAAGCCACGCTTAGATCGTATACTAAATCGGATAACAAAAAATACTTGATCAGTTTTGTATTTTTATTAAATACGATGATCTCGTTTTGCATTGGATTGGCTACACTAATTCATACAACTTTTTTAAGGGGTTAGGTAAACTTATCACAACTAAAAAATGAGCAAATATGAATAAGATTAAACGCAAAAGACGAACATTCACTGATGATTTTAAACACCAAATGGTCAGTCTTTATCAAAATATGGTAAATCACGTAGTGAAATCGTTGCAGAATATGATTTGACACCATCAGCATTGGACCGTTGGATAACGCAAGCAAGGCAAAGTAGCTTACTGGTCTATGCACAAGAAGGCATCGCCCTAACCAGCCCTGAAAACATCCAACTAACAACAGGAAACAGCCTCACCTTAACCAGCGAAAGTCAAACCGACATCAACACCTTAAAAAATGTCACCTTCTCATCGGCTGAAGCGGTTGGTTTATTTACCCAAAAATCGGGGATGAAATTATTTGCCAACCAAGGCGATATCGAGGTGCAAGCCCAAAATGCCAACCTCAATATGGCCGCCAAGCAAGATATCAAAGTGGATAGTGTCGATGGCAAAGTCACTTACCGCCAAAGACAACCTCACGCTTATTTGTGGTGGCTCTTATATCAAAATCAGCAGTGAAGGCATTGAACTGGGCGCACAGGATAATGTTTTATCTTAAGTGTAATGTCTTCCAGAAGATGGGGGCCAGCGAATATGGATGTAGATGCTTTATTACCTGCTGGTTGTGAATCGGCGATACAAGAAGCGGATAAACTACAAAAAGCAAATGTAAAACTTGGATAAGTTATGGATAAAATGAATAAATCAATACAAAAGCAAGATATTGAGAGTGTTTTTCAACAGATTATTGCGCTGTCATTAAAAAATGATGCAAATTTTTACCTTATCTATCAATCACATGACTAAAAAACAAGTTTAACTGATTTGATTGCAGAAAAAAATTAACATTATTTCGATATATCAGCTATCAAATAAAGCACACACCAGGATTCATTGAACTTGATTTAAAAAATGAAAAAGATCGAACCATATTAAAACAAAGTATTCAGGAATTTTATTTAGCCATCGATCCTAAAACCGTGTTATTTGCAAAACCACGTTCAGTATATGGATAAATTTATTCCTCATTTAATGCCGAAGTATTAGCACAAAAGTTAGGAAAAATTGCTATTCAACCATCAAGTGATGGTAAACAATTATTGCGTTATTTTGACCCATCGGTGTTACCACCACTATTAAATATTTTCATTTTTGTGCAAAAAAATATTACTTAATCCGATTCATTCATGGTTATATCTTAACAGTGACGGCCATTTAATTATTTAAAAAAATCATAGAGATGAAAGTAAAAACCTTATTGGCAATTTGGGGATCATCAAGCAACAATGGCAACAAATAAACTGGATCGAAAGCCGTAATCAAACACTTGCTCGTTATCATTTTTTTCACCCAGAATATAGCTTACCAGAAAGTGAAGCTGATGGCATTATTATGCAATCTTTTCAAAATGCTACCCTCAAAGGATACCATGATAAACGAGATCTAGCCGAATATGCTTATCATAGTTTAGTTATACATCCTGAATTTATTGAACATCCAATTATTGCCGAAGCAATAAGACAACATCGGCACCAATCACTAATAAAACAATTACAAACTATAACCCCACAACAATGGGATATTATAGCGGATGAATGTATCATTAATACAAAGGAAATAAATAATGGGTTTATGTGAAAAATGCCAATCTAAAGGCCTACCAATTTATCCTGTTCGTTATGCTGTTGCACCTAAATATATCAATGCAGATTTACCCTCATGGGCAAAAAACGATATGCTGCCTATTTTAAAAGGAGATAGCAAATATGTGCTAAGAACCATGCGAGCAGGCTACCTTTATGTGTTATGTCAGTATGAAGACAATATTACATTAGATATTTCCATTTATAAAATTGATGAAACCGGCGGTTTTTGGCAACAAGATATTAGTAAAGAGCAAGATCTATTAAGATTTGGTGATATCATAAGTGAAGAAAACCCTTCTATACCTGTCAATGATATACAAACGACCTGCGGCAATAGTGCCCATTTATCAAGCAATATCGCCTTTATTACACTTTCAACACCCGAAAAATGTGAAAAAGCTTGGCTTGCTTTTAGTGAACATAAATAGAGTGTTAAAACTTTAAAAAAATACCTTATTGATAAAGATAAACGTAACTTGCGAATGCAACTTATCAAACCAAAGCAATGGATAAATTCGCAAACCATCGGCATTGGCATAACTACCGCTAATCAGGAAGCTATCGCCTCAACCTTGGATATCCAAAACTCTGATGATTTAAAAGAAAGAATCACAACATCCTTACCAAAATTTAAAAGCATTGACTACTCATTTTGCTTTCCTTATTTGTATCAAAATAAACCATTAGACAAAAGTACGCTTTCGCAAAGTATTTTATTTCGCCAACCATTTATATATGATAAACAGCTATTCAAAAAACGAAGTACATTAGCACCTTGGCAATCACTAACCAAGCCAGTTTATGACCAAATCACCCCAAAAGAGCGGTATTCAGTCTATCTACATAAAAAAATGATGTCAGCCGAACGTAACAGCACGGATAGCTCACCAATGATGGTTGTATTGACAGTATTGGTATTGCTGCTGAGTTAAGTAATTGGAGTAACAGTGCATTAAACTCGTTTAGAAAAATAATGATAGAAAGACAGCGTGAAAATGCCACTTATAGTGGTATTGCAATGCTTGAAGAAGCGATAAAAAACAGATATCTTGCTGAAAGTGAAGAAGATTTTAAAAAACATATAAAAAACACCAATAGAAAATACCTTGCTGATGCAAAATATTTTAATGAAAAAGTAAAACCTTATGATAGTGGTATTTTAGGAACCGATACAACCCGAATCGTACCATGGAGCGAAGAACAAAAAGCCCAAGGCCAACGTGTTATTAATATTGTGAGTGAATATAAAAAAATATAATTTTGTTTCCAAATACGTTAATCCATATTTAACCGATATAGAAAAAAATGCCAAATTACTGTCCAATATGAACTTTTTAGGCAACTTTTTGGGGGTGATAGCGGGGGTTAATTGATATTGGTTTAAATTGGAACGAGGACGCTTCAGAGAAAGATCAGAATCAAAAAACATTATATTATGCATCTCTATTTACCTTGATTGTATCCACCACCGATTTATTTTTACAAATGGGTAAAACTAGTTTAATTAAAATTATAGATCGAGGGTTTAAATCATTGTGTTTTTTACTCGTTGATAAAATATTTATAAATGCATTTGTTTTTTCTACTGGAAGAATACTTATATCAATCATAGCATTGGCGTTAAATCCATGGGTTAGTCTGGGGATATTTTTACTTCAACTATATTTAGAATTAGCTGAAGACGATGATATCGAAAAATGGTTAAGGCGTTGCCGTTTTGGTAAAGGGCAAAATATAGCAGATTATGACTTTGCCTATCGCTTTAACTCGTCCGAAAAAGAAATTGTGGCACTGCAAGTGATCTTTAAAAAATATGAAGATCAGCTAGCCGAATATTACGCCGAACAAGAACAAAAACGTATCAAAGAAAATATGCCAGTATTCTCATCGAGTGATTGGCAAATTATTTATAATTGGCCTATCCCTCAATAATTATATAAGGAATTCAATTATGCATTACGCAAAATACGATAATAAAGACCCTGTTTATAAAGATAAAGAGCAACTATTAAAAAAAAACCGGTATTAGTATTACCGATCCAATCCTACCACCCAAAAATTTGGTTAAATTAACCGGCACCTTATCCAAATTTATAAAATGTTCTAAAATGACGTTGATTTCGACTACAGCCATTCATAAAATCCATTGAGCACGTTCTCCTGTTGGGTAACGATAACTTTTCTGGAGTTTAGGCAGATAATACGCTTTTTACATTTTATTCTGAGGTTAATTTTAACTCACAATATATCCACCCAATAAACACGTTTATGATTCCATTTATAGCCTAGCTTTCGGATATGATAAAAAAACATTTACGTTGGGATTTCCTATCTGCCTGAACAATGACAAAAAATCGGGCAAGATCTTTAATCATCACTATAACCCAAACTCCGCAACGCTCGTTCATCATCAGCCCAACCTGCTTTGACTTTTACCCAAAGCTCTAGATGGACTTTATTGTCGAAAAATGATTGCATGTCTTTGCGCGCTTCAATACCAATTTTTTTGATTTTTTCACCTTTGTTGCCGATGACCATTTTCTTTTGTCCATCGCGTTCAACTAAGATTAATCCATTAATTCGGTACATTCCGTTACGTTCATCAACTTTGAATTGTTCAATTTCAACAGTTACCGAGTAAGGTAATTCATCACCTAAAAAGCGCATAAGTTTTTCGCGGATGATTTCTGATGCCATAAAACGTTGCGAGCGGTCGGTAATGTAATCTTCAGGGAAATGGTGTTCGCCTTCTGGTAAGTGTTTTTTGACGATATCTTTGATAAGATCTACACCTTCTCCTTTTTCTGCGCTAATTGGCACAACATCAAGGAAGTTAATTTTTTGGCTTATCGCTTGAATATGCGGTAATAATTGTGTTTTGTCGGTGACGTTGTCAATTTTATTAATCACTAACAAGACTGGGCTTTTGCAATCTTTGAGTTTGTTAGCGACCATTTCGTCGTCGTCATTCCAATGGGTACCTTCAACCACAAAAATAACGAGTTCAACATCCCCTATTGAGCTGCTTGCAGCACGATTCATTAAGCGGTTTATGGCTCTTTTTTCTTCAATATGAAGTCCGGGGGTGTCGATATAGATAATTTGGTCATTATCCTGCGTGTCAATACCCACAATTCGGTGACGGGTAGTTTGCGCCTTGCGTGATGTGATCGAGATTTTTTGACCTAGCAATTGGTTTAGTAGCGTTGATTTACCTACATTTGGTCGCCCGACAATGGCGACAAATCCACAATGTTGTGTTGTTTCTGTCATTTTATACCTAATTGGTTGAGTGCCTCTTGTGCGGCAGCTTGTTCTGCTTTTCGGCGACTTAAGCCACGACCTAAATATTCATGGCTATCATTGTCAATTTTGCATTGAATTAAGAATTCTTGTTCGTGGTTATCGCCAGTTACTTCAAGAATTAAATAACATGGGCGCGGACGATGAATTCCTTGTAAGTATTCTTGTAATCTTGTTTTGGCATCTTTTTGTTTAATACCAGGTTGAATTTGTGTCAAGCGACTTTGGTACCATGATAAGATTAGTAAACGAACTGTGTCGAGGTTGCTATCTAAATAAATGGCACCAATTATGGCTTCTACAGCATCAGAAATAATCGATTCGCGACGAAAACCACCACTTTTTAGTTCACCTTGCCCTAAAATAAGGTGATCACCCAATTTGAAATCTTTACCAATTTCGGCAAGTGTTTGCCCGCAAACGAGTGTTGCGCGCATTTGGCTTAGGTCACCTTCATCTTGTTTGATAAAACGGTGATATAGTTCGTCGGCTATGACAAGACTTAAAATAGAATCCCCTAAAAACTCTAAACGTTCGTTATGTAGCTTATTAGCACTTCGATGAGTAAGTGCTAATTCAAGTAGGGATGTATCTTGGAACATATAGCCGATTGATTTTTGAATTTTAATAAATTTTTTCATAATTATAGCTATCAGTGTATACCACCAATACGACTAAAGCGGATACCTGTTGGCCATTCGTTTGGTTGTTTTTCAAAGCTGATCCAAATTGCGGTTGCTTTACCAACAAAATTAGCTTCAGGTACAAAACCAAAGTATCGACTGTCACCACTGTTATCGCGGTTGTCACCCATCATAAAATAATGGCCTTGCGGTACAATCCAAGTGGCTATCGGTTGTCCATCCTGATGATAAAAATAGTTAGGATTTTCTTGTGAACCTTGGGTGGTTAGAATATCGTGTGGTGTGTCCCCTAGGGTTTCTTGTTGAATATTCATATCCAATGTCACGATAGACTGAGAATCGACAATACCTTTATCAGCATATTGTTTTAGCGTATAAAAATTAGGATTTGTTTTGAACTGTTCATGCACTTCTTTCCAGTTACTTGGTCTTGGTTCGCTGTAATGCAAATTGAGTGGTTGTGATTGTTGCCCTTCGCAATTTGTATCTGTTGCTTGGCAAGCTGGATAGATTAAAATTTGCTTTTCTTTTACCAGATAGACGATTTTGTCACCCGGTAAGCCGACAACACGCTTTATAAGATCCATTTGGTGAACATTTGGATGTTTAAATACGGCAACATCACCACGTTGTGGTTGTCCTGTCGGAATAATGACGGTGTTAGTAATAGGATCACGTACGCCATAAGAAAATTTTTCAACAGCAATAAAGTCGCCAATTAGTAATGTCTGCATCATTGATCCTGATGGAATTTGAAACGGCTCATAGATGAATGAACGTATAACAAACACGACAAATAATACCGGAAAAAACGATGCTAAATTTTCAACCCAACCTTTGGGTTTACCCACTTGAGCAAGTATCTTTCCATCAACTTCGCCATTGCTTTGGGTACGGATTTCTTCAACTTTACGTTGTCTTGCTGGTTTCCATTTGAATTTTTCTAAAAACCAAAAGATACCAGTAATGAGTGTTGCTAGTGCTAATATGATGGCAAATGTTCCAGCCATTTTTTTCCCTCTTTAAATAAATCTTTTTATTGATTTGTTTTTAATTAGTTAATCTTTTCCTACATGCAAAATGGCTAAAAAAGCTTCTTGCGGTAATTCGACATTACCTATTTGTTTCATGCGCTTTTTACCTTCTTTTTGCTTCTGTAAAAGTTTCTTTTTACGACTCACATCGCCACCATAACATTTGGCTAATACATTTTTGCGTAGTTGTTTGACCGTTGATCTTGCTATGACATGATTACCGATAGCCGCTTGTATGGCAATATCAAATAGTTGACGAGGAATAAGATCTTTCATTTTTTCAACTAATTCTCGTCCACGATATGGTGCATTGTCTTTGTGGGTAATTAAGGCTAATGCGTCAACACGTTCACCATTAATTAATACATCTAACCTTACCATGTCGGCAGCTTGGAATCGTTTAAAACTGTAATCTAATGATGCATACCCACGCGAAGTCGATTTTAGTTTGTCAAAAAAGTCTAATACAACTTCGGTCATTGGGATTTCGTACGTTAAAGCAACTTGATTGCCATGATAAACCATATTGGTTTGCACACCACGTTTTTCAACACAAAGTGTGATGACGTTGCCTAAATAAGTTTGCGGAACTAATATGTTACATTCTGCTATTGGTTCGCGTAATTCTTGAATGTTATTTACTGCTGGTAACTTGGCAGGGCTATCAACGTAGATAATGTCATTTGATGTAGTTAGTACTTCATAAACAACCGTCGGTGCAGTGGTTATCAAATCAAGGTTATATTCACGCTCTAGTCGTTCTTGAATGATTTCCATGTGTAATAAGCCAAGGAAACCACAACGGAATCCAAATCCTAAAGCTCCAGAATTTTCTGGCTCATAAAACAACGAGGCATCATTTAGGCTTAATTTGCCAAGGGCATCACGAAAAGCTTCGTAATCGTCAGAACTGGTTGGGAATAATCCAGCATAAACTTGTGGTTTGACCTTTTTGAAACCAGGTAATGGATTTTGCGCAGGTGCTTTTGCTAAAGTTAAGGTGTCGCCCACTGGCGCGCCTAGTATATCTTTGATCGCACAAACAACCCAACCCACTTCACCACAATGCAGGCATTGTTTGTCAATTTGCTTAGGGGTAAAAATGCCAAGTCGATCAACGTTATAAGTCATACCGGTACTCATTACTTTGATCTTATCACCTTTGTTTAATTCACCATTTTTGATGCGAATTAATGAAACTACACCTAAATAATTATCAAACCATGAATCGATAATAAGTGCTTGTAATGGTGCTGTCGAATCACCTTCTGGTGGTGGAATATCACTGACTAATTGCTCAAGTACATCAACAACGCCAATGCCAGTTTTTGCCGAGCAACGTACTGCATTGCTCGCATCAATACCTACAATGTCTTCGATTTCGGCTGCAACGCGCTCTGGTTCAGCCGCTGGTAAGTCAATTTTGTTTAGAACTGGTACAACTTCAAGATCCATATCTAACGCGGTGTAGCAGTTTGCCAGTGTTTGAGCTTCAACACCTTGTCCTGCATCCACAACTAATAACGCCCCTTCACAAGCAGCTAGCGAACGCGACACTTCATAAGAAAAGTCAACATGACCTGGTGTGTCAATAAAATTGAGCTGATATATTTCGCCATTTTTAGCATGATAATCAAGGGTTACACTTTGTGCTTTGATCGTGATGCCACGCTCACGCTCAAGATCCATTGAATCAAGTACTTGAGCTTCCATTTCACGATCCGAAAGCCCACCACAAATTTGTATTATGCGGTCTGAAAGCGTTGATTTACCATGGTCAATATGAGCAATAATTGAAAAATTGCGGATATTTTTATTCATATTAATAAATTATAATTAGTATCTTGGTTATTAACGGTTAACTATCTAAAATGCCTTTTGGTTATGACCAATATCGCTAATAATTACATAGTCAGAAAGTGAAATATTTTACACTTTTATCGCTACCAAGCATAGCGTTATTAAGAAGTTTGCACTTATTTCTGAACAATATTTTGTGCAATACGTTCAATAGTAGTACGAGGTAAATTACCTATGATGATAATGTTTTTGTGACCTAAGTTGGTTGAATAAATAGTCCTTCCACCTTGTTGAATAATTTGATTAGCTTGTTTAGCTTGTTCAGATGAGATATTGACCGTAAACGAAAATACGCCATCTGAAAACAATTTAGTCGCGATATCAGAACTATAAAAATTCAAATTATAAGCAGCTACTTCTTTAAATCCTTTAGGTAACCAAGTTAGTCGCCATTGGTCGAGCATGTTATTTTGTTTTTCTATCGACAATAAAATTGGATAAGTTCGACTGTTGATATAATCTAACTGTTTTTTCTTATCGAAATTCTTATCTAGTTGTATTACTTTAATCTGATTAATTATGTCGCTATTTTGATCTAATAAATCGATCCTAATTGGTAAATAAGTTTCATCATCAATCCAAATTTCGTAGCTATAACGATCCTGTTCTTTTGCTGTGATTTTGACCAATTGAGTACTTCTATTAGCCGTTCTTGCTTTGCCTAATGAGATAAAATCATAAACACCTTTAAGGTTATTAAAATTATTATAAACAACGTCAGGGAAAGCCTCGATAATGCGAGAACTAGTGATAGAAAATGATGAACTATTAGGCTGAAAGTAACTGGTTATGCCTTTATGTAAGATGATCTCTTTATCAGGACCTTCCAGATAGCGCAAGTAGGCATTAATATTTTCTTTTACAGGCGCACCTATATGGCTGTATTCGAATGAGGTTACATATTGATTTTTATCTTGTGATACGAAGTAAATACGGTAATCTTGCGTTTGTACAGCGTGGTTCATTTTGTTTAATAACGCAAAAGCATCCTCTATATCGTTGGCATAAATCGATACTGAGAAAAATGCAAAAAACAGAGCGAATATTATTTTTCGGCTCTGTTTTATAAAATGTTTGATAAAATAATTTGATGATTTCATTTCAAATTAGTGTGTATTTAATCTTTTTTGCAATTCATAATCTTGTACAAGTAATCTGATTTTGTCGTATTGTCGTTTTTCAAGTAATTGCTGATCGTTTTGTTGATGAATGCCACCTACAGGAGCCACACTTACACCAACTGGTACTGTATTTAATGTAGGGCTTGCACTGGCACTATCTGTTTGTCCTTGATTATATTGTACACCTGCAATAATCCCAAGAGTGACGCAAGCTGCAAGTCCAACTTGGCTTACCTTGCCTATAAAGTCTTTAACGTGGATCCAAATTAGGTTTTCAGCTTTTGGTGACGTGGTTTTGTCAATATTAGGTTGATCAGTAAGTTGATTGTATAAATCTTCAGTTGCTATCGCTTGAGCAATTTGACTAGAGATATCTAAAGTTAATGAACTACTATGATTTAATGAACTACTATGTAATTCACCTCGCATTGTGTCTCTGATAATATGGTAACGATGCCAGCATGATTGCAAATTTTCATCATTTAATACTTCATCAACAATATGGTCGTTTGTAAACTCACCATCCATAAGTAATGAAAGTTGCTCTTTCTGTTCTATTTGCATAGTAAATACCTTAAATTTATGACTACTAATTATTAATCAGTTTGTAGCCATTAACTGAGTAATGGTTTAATTTTTTCATCTATTGCATCACGTGCTCTAAAAATACGAGATCTCACTGTTCCAACCGGCACATCCATAACTTGAGCGATTTCTTCGTAGCTTAACCCTTCGATTTCGCGCAATGTAATTGCTGTTTTTAAATCATCAGGTAATGCTTCGATCGTTGCAAATACTGTTTTTTTTACTTCGTCTGAAAGTGCTAAATTTTCAGGATTATCAAGATTTCTTAATGAATCTGCACCTTCGTAACTTTCGGCTTCGCTAGCATCTATATCCGATGATGGTGGCCGTCGTCCTTGAGATGTTAAGTAATTTTTTGCTGTATTAACTGCAATTCGATACAGCCATGTATAAAAAACACTTTCACCTTTAAAAAGACTTAATGATCGATATGCCTTAATAAAAGTCTCTTGCACAACATCAGGGACTTCGGACGCTAATACATAACGAGAAACCAAATAAGCCAGTTTGTTTTGATAACGAACAACAAGTAAATTAAATGCATTTTTGTCTCCATTTAAAACGCGATCTACTAATACTTGGTCTGTTATTTGCTCCCCCATTAAAGGCCTTTCCTTATCTTATTATGTTAATAACTGACAATCGGCCCAAAGTTGTGCTGACATACAGTTAGATTCTTCAATTAGAAAAAAGTTCCCATTATTCTAATAGAAATTTAATTATTTTACTTATTAATTATGAATTTTTATTCTTTTTATACTCAAAAATATATTTTCCTGAAACTTTTTGACACGATTATATTCGAATAAGCTCGTTTGCCGAGCTTTTAATTAAGCGGAATGATTTCTCTTTCATCACGCTCATTATAAGTGATTTGATAAAATTGAGGTAGATTAAAATTAACTGAGCTACTGGTAGTAAATGTGAAACGATCGTCAGATAGGATATAAAATTCGTTTATATCTTTAACCATATTATCTCTTGAACCGTTGCAATTACGGTATATTTCAACTTGATTATGCTCGTTTAAAATGTAAAGATCAAACCCTGAATCAGTACTTTCAAAGAAGAATTGTATTATCCCAGCATAAGCAACGCTGTCAATTTCTTTCGGTAGTTCGTTAGTTTCGTCTAAAATGTTTAGTGGTCTGCCTTGTATTTTGTTATTTGATACAGCGCCATAAAAATCAATCGCACTTTCAAATTGATGGCATGATACACCTAATCGCTCAAAAAATAGATACCATGAAGCTCCATCAATTCTTAATGGTTTTACTTGCGTTGAGTTATTTTGTGTGGTAGTTAAACGTAAATCAATACATTCATCCATTAACTTTTTCATTTGTTGTTTGATTTCGTCGCTCAGGTATTCACTATAACAAAAGATTTCGAGCGAATAGGGTAAATCAGCATCTTTATGCATTCGATTTAGTAATTCCTTAATCGCCTGAAGCACTGATAGTGCACCGCTGAAATGGAGAACACGAATTTCGTTCCACGAATTACGATAAAGAAGATCAATTGATCCCACTAAACTTAGCTCATTTTTACCATAATTAAGTACACTATTAGTCACTTCATCGTCTAATTCAATGTTAGCTGTCGGATCGTCTTCTAAATTTAAAATAATAGCCAAATGGCGAATTTCGCATGGTCCATATAGCTGTTCTTCAGTTGCTGCTGGCACATCAATAGGAAAGTAATTTTTTAGATCAACGATCAATTTATTAATTTTCGAATTATTTCGGTTTTGGCCATCATGATAATAAAAGTCAGTGGTATCAGCGATTAAACCGTTAAAATAGCACCAACTTACTAGTTTTAATAAGTATTTGCTATATTCAAGATATTGATGACCAATAATTGATTGCAACACAGGTTTTTGATTGTAAACATACCATCCTGCTCGATTGATGCGATCTTCCGCAACATGAATAAACGTTAATGCCTCTTCTTGTAAATTATCAGATATATTGAGCTTTAAAGTTGTGATCTTTCCCGGTAATACTTCAAAAGCAGCATAGAGTTTACGTGTTAATATCGCCAGGTCTTGAGGACTAATTAAGGAGTCTAAATTATTACGACGACCAAAATTGAGTAAATTTCGATAGCCTGACATCATAGTGTGTAATAAGATTTCGTGTATTTCTCGGACTTGCCCTATTTTCCAAGTTTGGCATGCGTCTAATTTTGCAATTTGTTGCTCATCCCATCCCCAACTTTTCACTAGGTTACTCAAAATAATGCGACGCCATGACGGCGATTGCATTGGAATAGAAAGTTTCTCATTCACTTTTAAATAAAAGCAATTACGAATTAACTCAAGTCGCTCATAATCATTAATTTCAATAAGATATTTACTGATTCTGTCCAACAACATGTAATACGAATCCAGATACATCCCTTTATGAATTTTGCCTTTTTGAATCAGTTCCCTCATTTGATAAGCAACTGGTTTATTTTGTGGGTAAATCCATGAATACGCTTCTAATAATAGGGTTTTAAGTACCGCTTTAAAAGGTGAATCAATACTTTTATAAAGTTGCCATAAACTTGCTCCAAAATACTCTTGAGCTGATAATCCAGTTAGTGGACCAAAATCAATCCATTGATCCCGTTTGATTAAATTAAGCTCAACCATTGCTTTAATGCACTTTTCATAAGTAGGATATGTAACGTTGTTCACGGTGAAATTATAAGGCACTGCAAACCAAAGCAAATATTTTCCTGCTAATAAATTTGCAGAACGATAAAATTCTTCGAGCAACAAAATATGTTGCGCCGATCCACAATTTTCGCCCATTAGACATTCATGATGCTTATTTATAAAACGATCAGCATCTACCACAAATAACGTTAATTGGACTTGCAAATTTGCTGCCCAGTCCTCGATCAAACGGCATTTTTGTTGTAATGCTTCTTTTTGTTGATCTGTTAAACTATTCTCAATACATATCCAAACATCAAGATCAGATTGAAATGACTGCCCAATAGAACAGGTACTACCCATTGAATATAAAGCAGATATTGTAGGGAGATTAATAATTTTATTTTCGTTCGCGGTTGGAATAAAATCGAATTCGGTTTTAAGCAGTTTTCTTACATCATCAGACAACTGATAACAAGCAATACCAGAAGGTATATTACCTTCCATATATCCTGGTAATTCAGGTGTATGATAATGAAAAAGAGCAGGAAGTAACAAAAATACCTGTTGAAATTCAGAAGACATACCTACGAGCGCGCGTTCACGTTTCAAAATGGCAAGAGCTTCAAGTTCTTTTTTTATGTTATTGATATAATATTGCATAGCTTCAGTTAGATAAAATACGCGTATTAAACTCGCGCATTAAATAAATCTAGCATGTTATTTGTATAAGGTAAATAGGGCAAAAATTTAAACCTCTCGAGTAAAATGAATAATTATGATAACAATTGAAAATATTGCTAAACAAATTCAAAAAAAAGAAACCGTAAAATTTATCAATAATAAAGCTGCGGTATTATTGCCTATCGTTGATATTGATCATAAATTGCATCTTTTATTTCAAGTTAGATCTAAAAAATTAAAATGGCAACCTGGAGATATTTGCTTTCCTGGTGGGCGTGTGGAATTATCTGATACCAATCCCGAATACACAGCTAAACGAGAAACAGTTGAAGAATTAGGTATATCTTTTAACCAAATAACAATTTTAGGACCATTACCCAAGTTTATTGCAACATTAGGTATGGCTATTTATCCATTTGTTGGCACAATCAATTCGCTTGATGATTTGCAACTAAATCATGATGAAGTCGAACAGATTTTTACCGTTCCTATTGAGTGGTTTATTCAAAATCCCCCTCAGCGTACAACAATGTTTGTCGGGCATAAACCAGCTGATGATTTTCCTTTTGATATCATTGTAAACCGATCGCCTAAATGGCAAAAAAGAGCTGAGTATTCTGTCTATTTTTATCAATATCATAATTGGGTTATTTGGGGTTTAACTGCGCAGATTCTTAACTTTTTTATTGAAAAAATTAGAGACTAATCTGTACAGGAAATACAGTTCAGAAAAATTTTAACATTCTTAATTAGCACTAGATTAACTCTTTTTTTGACAATTCATTTCATTTTAAGCAATTAATGCTAGGCACCCTTCTATTTGATTAAAAGAACTTGAGGATTATTACTGAACGTCTTATAACAACAACAAGTTGTTTTACTATTTGTTCCTACCAAAACAACTATATGTCTTAACGCTTTTTACAAGTAGACAAGGACAACACATCAGGAGCTCTGCCAGTTCGAATACTTTCGAAGTAATATCAATCTATATCTACAAATAAAATAAGCGTTGAACAGCAATTCTCTATTTTAATAATTCAAAAATGAAGGAAATATATTATGAAACGTTTTACCAAATCTTCTATTGCGTTAGCCGTATTGTTATCATTACCTGTTGCTAGTCTTTATGCTGCTGAGCCATTAACTGCTGAAGAAAGTAGTCATTTAGTACCATTGAAAGAAATTTCTGTAACCGGAAGTTATTTACAGGCCGAAAATGCTGCTAAAGATATTTCTCGTGCTGCCGATGAAGCAGGCGCTAAATATTACTATATTACAGCAATGGAAAGTCCAGCCAATGGAACTTCCTCAGATCGTGCGATTGTTTATGCCAATATTTACAAATCTAACGCACCAATAGCCATACAGAAAGATGAAACTATTTATAATGGTGTAGTTTCTTATGAACGTTCAAAAGCTCTTTACTATTTACCGTTTGATGTTGTTAAATTTAAAGGTAATTACAATAACACTTCCGAAATCACCGAAGCTGCAAGTAAATTAGCTGCAAAAAAAAATGCTTATGCGTTTTATATCGACTCCATTTCGTCTGATGACATCAAAAACCAAGCAGAAGATATCGAAGTGGCTTTATATAAGCAAGACGCACCAGCTAGAGATTATATCGTCACAACTGCAATAGCAGGTCAAGATGCCTACGAAATTAGTAGCGAAGCGTTTAAACACATGACCCCATTTAGTACTATTAGCTTCCATGGTGTATTTAACAATACAGCAGAAATCAGTGCCGCCGCACAAAAACATGCGGTTGCTAATGGCGCACACTTTTATTATGTAAAAGAAATATCATCTAACTCTGCAAGCACGGCACAAACCGTTTTTGTTAACTTATATAAATAAGATTCGTAATTGAAATAAATCCCACGTGAGTAATTTGTTTTGCCCGTGGGATTTAACCAAAAAACGATCAAAGATCACATTATTTTTATTTTTTGTTTAGGTGTTTTTAATTAATGTCAATTAATTACCCTTTACTAAATAATAGACGATACCCCGCCGATTTTAATCCACAAAGGCAAAAAAATTTGCTTATTTAAAACTACATTTAATAAGAAAGAATTGGAAAATAGATAACCTATATGGCTGGGGTACCAGGATTCGAACCTGGGCGTGGCGGGATCAAAACCCGCTGCCTTACCGCTTGGCTATACCCCAATATATAAAATAAAGATCACATTTGATACAAGGTGTGAAATTTTAACTTGCACACATCCCTAAACTAGGCTCCAAATCTAATGCGTCTACCAGTTCCGTTATACTCACATAAAAATATTGAGTAAATTAATACACCAACATTGATACAACTCAAAAAAATGAAATACCAAAATTATGTATATTGGAATGGCTGGGGTACCAGGATTCGAACCTGGGCATGGCGGGATCAAAACCCGCTGCCTTACCGCTTGGCTATACCCCAATATAGGATAGATATTAAGATTAAATGGTGCGGGTGGAGAGACTTGAACTCACACGCCTTGCGGCGCCAGAACCTAAATCTGGTGCGTCTACCAATTTCGCCACACCCGCATTAAATACTTCCTGTAAAAGTACTACCTAACCTTAATGGTGGCTACGACGGGATTCGAACCTGTGACCCCATCATTATGAGTGATGTGCTCTAACCAACTGAGCTACGTAGCCATTCATTTGCAACGTCATAACCAACACTGCGAAGCGCATTATGCTAGTGTTACGCCAAATCGTCAACCCTTTTTTTAAGATATTTTGAAAAAAAACGATAATTGATTGAGAGTTAGTCAAATCCAGTTTAATAACGCTTCAATTCGCCTTTTTTGTAACTCATAATGGATTTGTTTTCCTGTATAACCTTCAGAAATAATTTGCTGCACATTGACGCCATTGGCGATTTTATAAGCTTCTTTTATATAATTTGCTTGTGCAAACGATGCTGTTTTAGCAAAAGCTTGGCTTGCAATAATTAATTGGTCAAGGTGCGAAGGGTTGCGCCATACATCAATACTATTTAGCAAAGAAACAATTTTCTCAGCAGTCAGGGTTTGCACTCGTTCAAAATTATTTCGATATTGCTGAACCATGACGGCAACTTTAGTATAGTTGTTAGGTACTTTAATTTTTGCACATAATGCTTCGACTGCTAATTTGTTAGGTAACTGTGCGCACAGCACTGCAAAACGGATAGTTAAATCATCAGTTAATAAAGCAGATTTTTTTAGTGCATCATTAATACTGGCGGTTAAGTCTAATGATGAAAATAATAAAGGAAGTGCTCCACATTGCTCTAACACTTGAAAATAGATCTGTGGATTTAATGTCGACAATGCTTTTTCGGTTTCTTTCCATACACGCTCTGGTGTTAAGTAACTAACCTCACCGTCTAATACCATTTGTTTCATTAGCTCTATAGTTTCAGCTGCCACAGTAAAACCTAATCGATGAAAACGAGCAGCAAAACGAGCTACACGTAAAATACGTAGAGGATCTTCTCGGAAAGCTGGCGATACATGGCGTAAGATTTTATGTTTGATGTCATCAACGCCATGATATGGATCGATGATATTGCCATCTTCATCCATTGCAATAGCGTTAATTGTTAGGTCACGGCGAATTAGATCTTGTTCTAATGTGATCTCTTTACCAAAATCACAGATAAATCCAGTATAACCTCTACCGGATTTACGCTCAGTGCGAGCCAACGCATATTCTTCTTTCGTATGAGGGTGTAAAAAAACTGGAAAGTCTTTACCAACTTGTTGATATCCTAACTCCAAAAGCTCATTTGGTGTAGCGCCAACTATAACCCAATCATGGTCAGCAACAGGTAGATGCAACAATTTATCGCGCACACTCCCTCCTACAAGATAGATTTTACTCATCTATCTCATCCAGAGATCTCTTTTACGTCGACTAGGTATAATTCTTGGTAAAATAAGCCCTAAAATAAAACCTCCTCCAGCGACAAGACCACCATAGGTAAACCAAGTTATAATAAGATCACGCCGTTTATCATCCACTTGATTTAGCATTGACTCGATTCGTAAGTTTTGCTCTTTAACTTGTTTTTCTAAAACATTATTTTTATTTTGAAGTGTATCAATAGATTTTTCAGCCGATTGCAACTTTTGGACATAATCACTCACTAATTTTTGTTGATTTGCTTCGGTATTATCAACTTTGTCTTGATATTCTGCTAATTTAGCTTCTAATGCTGGAAAACGTTCTTTATAGCTAGGCTGTTCATTTAGCTTATTCGTTTCAATCCAAGCAGTATTACCACTCTTTAATTGAATGCGGGTGAATTTACCATCTGCACTTTTTTCAAGCTCAATGACCTTTGTTCCAGCTTTAACGGCATTAGAAAATGCATATTGCGAACCAGGACCTCGGCGCAAATAAATATCAACATTATCAGTCACATATTTGTCTATAGCGTAACCATCAAAAGAAATCGCAAAAAACGAAAGTAGTGCAATAATATTTATTTTTTTCATATAGTTCCAACAACCATCTATAAAGAATTTCATAATAACATAAATTGATAGCAATATAATATAACATAAAATAATATCAATTCTTATATTCATTTTATAATAAACGGCTTTAAAATCTAGAATAAAAGTATAATACAAAAATGAAATCGTTTACATTTTTTTGAGATCTTAATCACAAAATATGAAATTAAAAATATTATTTTAGATAAATAGCCATTATTTTATATAAGTGACATATTACAAATTTGGAGCCATTATGAATTATCGTCTTAGCAACAACAACATAGATATTCTTTTTCGCACTGAACCATATACCGAATTGTGTTATTTTGGTAAACGATTACAAAACTTTCAACCTGAAATGATTGACATGCTTTACCCTGCTGTTCCAAATTCCCGTATTGATGTCAACGTTCCATTTACTCTATGCCCAGAAGAAGGTTTAGGTAATTTTAGTACACCAGGACTTGAAGGACACCGAAATGGTAAAGATTGGTCTCCTGTTTTTACAACTAAAGAAGTTAATAAAACTGACAATAGCATTACCATTATTAGTGAAGATAACATTGCTAAACTTCGTTTAACCAGTTTTTTTATTTTAGATAAAAGTGGGGTTTTGCAGTGTCAAAATACTTTAACCAATTTAGGTGATGAAACATATCAAGTTAATCGTTTTTCTATTACGCTACCTATTCCTGAACGGGCACAAGAATTAATGGCTTTTAGTGGTCGTTGGATTAAAGAATTTTTCCCTCATCGAACTAAAATATCACATTGT
This sequence comes from Gilliamella sp. BG7, assembly GCF_046635565.1. Lineage (NCBI taxonomy): Bacteria > Pseudomonadati > Pseudomonadota > Gammaproteobacteria > Orbales > Orbaceae > Gilliamella > Gilliamella sp. BG7. The sequence continues at coordinate 82,248 of NZ_JBIDFB010000002.1, forward strand.
GGTTATTTACAAGAAAATCGACGAGGACGAACATCACACGAATATTTCCCTGGGATGATGGTTGGTACCGAAGGTTTTAAAGAACAAACTGGTGAAGTTTGGGGAATCCACTTGGGATGGAGTGGTAATCATCGCATTCAAGTTGCAGTTAAAAGTAACGGTAAACGTTTTATTCAAGCTGAAGCTCTGTATTATGCAGGAGAAATATCACTAGCTAAAGGTGAATCTTTAAGTACGCCTTGGTTATATGCTACCTATAGCGATGAAGGCTTAAATAAAATGAGTCAACATTTCCACCAGTTTCTACGCAGTAATATTATTAAATTCGCCAAAAATAAAGCTCGTCCTGTTCATCTTAATACATGGGAAGGTATCTTTTTTGACCATAACCCTGATTACATTATGAAAATGGCGACTAAGGCAGCTCAAATTGGTGTTGAACGCTTTATCATTGATGACGGTTGGTTTGGTAAACGTGATGATGATTACCAAGGATTAGGTGATTGGTATTTAGATGAGCGAAAATATCCCAATGGTTTAGAACCGGTTATTAAACATGTTAAAGATCTTGGTATGGAGTTTGGTATTTGGGTTGAGCCAGAAATGATTAATAAAAACTCAGATCTTTATCGTGCTCATCCCGATTGGTTACTTGAACTACCAGGTTATCAACAACCAGAAGGTCGCCATCAGTATTTACTTGATCTACAAAATCCAGCTGTTTTTGAATATCTGCTTGAAAGGCTAACGTGGTTACTCAGTAGTTATAACATTGATTATATTAAATGGGATATGAATCGTGAAATTGTTCAACCTGGTCATGAAGGTAATCCTGCAATTGTTGGCCAAACTAAAACACTTTACCGATTGCTTGATATTTTGCAAGAAAAATTCCCTACCGTTGAAATAGAATCTTGTTCATCAGGTGGAGGTCGAATTGATTATGAGATTTTAAAGCGTACACAACGTTTTTGGACTTCAGATTCTAACGATGCATTAGATAGACAAATAATTCAACGCGGAATGAGTTATTTCTTCCCTCCAGAAGTCATGGGTGCTCATATTGGCGGTGCATTATGTCATACTACATTCCGTGAGCTACATATGAATTTACGCGGTCTAACTGCTTTATTTGGTCATATGGGAGTTGAACTCGATCCAGTAAAAGTATCTGAGCAAGAACAGAACGGTTTTGCATATTATATTAATTTACATAAACAATTGCGTCCTTTATTACATAGTGGTAACTTTGTAAGATTGGATGTTGATGATAACCTAGCTATGCAAAGTTATGGCGTTGTAAGCCAAGACCAAAAAGAAGCTGTATTTATTATTGCTCAACTAACATTACCAACTTACGCGTTAAGCGGTAATTTGCGATTAACTGGCTTGTTGGCTGATAAACAATACCAAATTGAAGTACTAGATATGCCTGATAACATTGATCCTAAAATAAATGGTCATGTTATGAAAGCATTACCTCAATGGATGAAGAACAAAACGACTCTATCTGGTGATTGGTTAATGGATGTCGGATTACCTTTACCAGTACTTGACCCAGCAACGGCTATGTTAATAAAAGTAACCGCTAAATAATATTATTGATACTTTTAACTTAATTATTTAGCAACAACTAGGGGGAGTTGCCAATCGCTATCCCCCCTTTATATTCAATCTCTAATGAAACAATTCTAGTTTTCATGACGCCAATGATATTATTGGCAAAGTTTTTATTTTACCTTATTATAATCGGTTAATTCGGCCATATATCAAGAGTATTGCAAGCGAATTAACTTGAAGACAGTAAAAGATAATCCTTTTCACTCTAAGCATTTTTCTTAAATTATTGTTAATCTACAGAACTCTATATTGACAAATATTAAGTATGAAAATTATCCATATTTTATAAATAGTAATTAATTAAAAGGTTTTTTATGGCGACAATAAAAGATGTTGCGCATTTAGCTAAAGTTTCAGTTGCAACCGTATCTCGCGTAATTAATAACGCGAATAACGTTCGAGATAATACAAGAGATACCGTAAAAAAGGCTATGGAAAAATTAAACTACTATCCTGATGCTAATGCACGCGCCTTATCACAACAAAATTCGAATACTATTGGTATTATTGTAGCTGATGTATCAGATCCATTTTTTGGTGCCATGGTTAGCACCGTTGAAAAAATTGCCTCGCGAACAGGTCATTTTTTGTTAATCGGTAACGGCTATCATAATGAGCAACAAGAATATGATGCGATTACTCAATTAATTGAGCATCGCTGTTTGTCGTTAGTTGTACACGCTAAAATGCTCCCTGATAGCGATCTAAAAAAATTGATGCAACAAGTACCTGGTATGGTTCTGATTAATCGTATCGTAAAAGGATTTGAAAAACGCTGTATTGCTCTTGATGATCGTTACGGCTCTTATCTTGCAGTCAAACATTTAATTCAACATGGACACACTAGAATTGGTTATTTATGTTCAAATCATAATATTTCTGATTCATCTGATCGTTTACAAGGATATAAAGACGCATTGTTAGAACATGGTATTGATGTTAATGAGAATCTGATTGCGATTGGTTTGCCAAATGAAATAGGTGGCGAACAAGCAATGATGTCATTACTTGAACGTAACTGTCATATCACTGCAATTGCTTGTTATAACGATTCAATGGCCGCCGGTGCAATGTCTGTACTTTATGATAATGATATTAAAATTCCAAACGATATTTCGATCATTGGTTTTGATGATCTTGTTTTATCACGTTATTTACATCCTAAATTAACTACCATTCGTTATCCTTTACAGACAATGGCTGAACAAGCTGCTGAATTAGCACTAAAGCTTGCAAAAGGAGAAAGTATTCCAACAAATTTGATTAACGTCTATATACCAACCTTAACTAAGCGTTATTCAGTAACTTTTATTAATATTTAAAAATATCAACAAAGTATCCATTTTTCATCTGAACCATATATTTTACATCTATAATATAGTTCAGATGATAATTCTTATTTTATATCTATAACCTTACACTTAAAACCAAACTTCTGTTTGTACACCGAAGCTAATTTGATGATCTTTACCATTAAAATCAAATTTACTAATATCATTTTGTAGTGCTTCTATATAAGAAACATAAAAACGAATATCAGGTCGTGAAGATAAAATACTTTTTCCGACTTTAAATGAATGGTAAAGCGTTGTTTTATATCCGGCTTCAACATAAGTTTTACTTTTAACTTTGTCTTTCTGACGAAAGTAACCTAGTTCAACACCGCTTTGATTGTAAGTATCCCATATATAAGCTGGTCTTATTGCTGATTTAAAACTTGTAAAATCGGTATGTGGAAGATTAAGATCATAAGAATAAACATTATTGCCTGAAGTTAAAGCCAAAGCGTGGGCAACAATGATATTATCGCTTAAATAAGCTTCACCTTCCGATACAAAACGATAAGCTTTACCACCAGTATGTGTACCTATATAGTCATTATCCGAATTACTGGCAAACTCTGGGTTATTAGTATTAATGTTAGCCAGCTGTGATGCAACAGAATTGGTTGCTGTCTGTAATGTAAACTGATTAAATCCGCCAAAAAATTCATTTTGACGCAAAACAAAGCTACCAAGCCAAGCATTTTTAACAGATATACTATTTTGAATTTTAGATTTATTTGGCGCTGAATAACGAGCATTCAAACCAAGCGTTGCATTTTGCCATAATGGGATATCACGATAGCGAATCTCTAGTTCGTTTAAATCAACTTCTTCTTTTTTAGATTGTTCAATTTTATTAACCTTACTATCATCACTACTAATTATTTCTTTTTTATTTTTCACATTTACATCTGCTCTAACTAATGATAGATCAAGAGCACCAATACCGACGTTAAGATTTTCAATACCAATACCTCCACCTGCTGGCGTTTTTTGTGTTTTCCAATCAAGCATTTGTATTTCATTATAAGGCAAAGAATGTTTACCCACCCATAATTTCGCATCAGGGAAACGTGGCACAAATCCTTTTGTTTCTAAATAAATATCTGAAAATTGCATAATATTGTCATCTTGCGTATTAAATAAACCCGCAGCTTTATTTGTTGCCACGTTTCCATCAATCATAATAATTGCATCAACTCGCCTTCCATCTTGAGCATAAACTTTTTGCTTAAAGATAAGATCATACCAACCACCATATTCATTACCAAATCGACCTAATGCACCTTCAGCATAATTTTTAGGTTTACCATTGCTTGAAGTTGACCAACCACCACGGAAGTAACCATTATAAGAAAATCCTATTTCTTCTTTAATATAATCTTTAAATTCAGCTAAAGTAAATGAAGCCTTTTCTGGATGATTGCTTTCTTGCATAGTATCGGTTTTTGGTGTACTAACTAGTAAAATTTGATTATTATTTGCTTGTACAGAATTAACTGGAGCTTGTTGCTTTGTAATTGCTACATTTTGACTATTTTTAAGCACTTTTTTCTGATTATTTATAATAAGTTGTTGTTTTTGAAGATGATTATTTAATTTAGCAAATTGCTTATTAGAATCAATCAGTTGCTTTTTCAAATCATTAGACTCTTGACTAAGAACTAATAACTTTTGCTCTAATAACGCAATTCTTGCTTCTAGCTCATCTTGAGTTGCTGCCATCGCATTGGGTAAATAACACAAACCTAGCATAGTCATTAAAACAACTCGTTTTGGTTTGATTTTATATACTATTTTTTTTGAAAATTTCATTTCTTTCCCCCTCCCAAGCTTATTATTAAAAAATAATTAAAAATCTTTTAAATTTGAGACAAAAAAAAACCTAAAGAATAGTTATAACTATTCTTTAGGTTTTGCCCGCTATAAATCGGTAACAATCCAATACCTTTTACTAGGTAGTTTAAATATAACTAATACAAGCGACTATTCAAAAACTAAACACTAATACTGTGATAGATATCACATTAAAAATTATCATTTTATATACAGCATTAGTAAATATATTTCCCCTCGACTCATAATTTTTTAATTAATAAAAATCGATAAAACTAGATTTAATATTTTATGTATACGATTACATAAATGTTAACAAGATCACCGTATTTAATTACAGACTCCCTATAATAATTAGTAAATAAATCGGTGATAGTAACAATAATCAGAGTAAAATGGAGAACATATGAATCCTTCTTTCAATGAAATTATAAGCCGGCACGATTGGAATAATTTATCTGTTTTAAGTATTAATAAACTCGATACCCATCCAAAATTTCATAGTTGGCGAAATAAACAACAAGCTAAAAATAATAGTGATTCAGATTCTATAATATTGTTAAATGGTAATTGGTTTTTTAGTTATTTTACAAGTCCCAAGCAAGTTCCAGAGTCATGGTTACAAAAGGAACTTGATGCAACTACAATTGAGGTACCATCTAACTGGCAGTTGAAAGGATATGATGCGCCAGTTTATACCAATATACGTTATCCTTTTCCATATAACCCGCCTTATGTACCAGATGAAAATCCAACAGGATGTTATTCACGATATATTTCTGTGACTAAAGAGTGGCTGACTAAAGGTGATACACGGATTATATTTGATGGGGTTAGCTCTGCATTTCATCTTTGGTGTAATGGACGATGGGTTGGTTATTCACAAGATAGTAGAACCCCAGCAGAATTTGATCTAACGCCTTTTTTGAAAGTCGGTAAAAACCGCATAGCAGTATTAGTCTTAAAATGGTGTGATGGCAGTTATCTTGAAGATCAAGATATGTGGCGATTGAGTGGTATTTTCCGAAATGTTTCCCTACTGAATAAACCTAAATCCCACTTAAGTGATATTCATATTGATACTTTACTTGACGATTGTTATCAAAATGCAACTTTATCTCTGCAGGCCGATATTCAGCATGATGGAAACATAGATTTATTGGATGTAGGTATTGAACTATGGCAACAAAATAAGTTAGTTGTCGAGCATATGCAATCAATCGGCTTACCTTTTGTTGACGAAAAAGGAGGATACACTGACCGTTTACGTTTTCAAATACCAGTTACTAAACCACAGTTATGGAGTGCTGAAACCCCAAACCTTTATCGAATTGTTGTTAGTTTATATCACAAAAAAACAGGATTAATTGAATCAGAAGCTTATAACGTTGGATTTAGGACTATTGAAATTAAACATGGACAACTATGCTTAAATGGTAAACCACTATTAATTAAAGGCACAAATCGCCATGAGTTCTATCCTGATTTGGGATATGCATTGACGGAAGAAGCAATGTTGCATGATATCAAATTGATTAAACAACATAATTTTAATGCTGTGAGGTGTAGTCATTATCCTAATGATCCTCGTTGGTATGATCTTTGTGATCTATATGGACTATATTTAGTTGATGAAGCCAATATCGAATCACATGGTATGTTTCCTATGTCTCGTTTGTCGGCCGATCCTAGATGGCTTGCTGCTTATAGTGAACGTGTAACGCGAATGGTTCAGCGCGATCGTAATCACCCTTCTATTATTATTTGGTCGTTAGGAAATGAATCGGGACATGGGGCAAACCATGATGCACTTTATGCTTGGATTAAAAGTAACGATCCAACTCGTCCTGTGCAATATGAAGGCGGTGGCGCAAACACTACTGCCACTGACATTATTTGTCCTATGTATGCCCGCGTTGAGCAAGATCAACCACACCCTAATGTTGCCAAATGGGCAATAAAAAAATGGATTTCATTACCAAATGAAAATCGCCCACTTATTTTGTGTGAATATGCCCATGCAATGGGTAATAGCCTAGGTGCATTTTATAAATACTGGCAAGCGTTCAGACAATATCCTAGGCTACAAGGTGGGTTTATTTGGGAATGGGCCGATCATGGGATACGCTGTTCTACACCTTCTGGCGATAATTATTGGGCTTATGGCGGTGATTTTGGTGAAACTTATCATGACCGACAATTTTGCTTGGATGGATTAGTCTTTCCTGATAGAACTTCTCACCCAAGTTTGATTGAAGCCAAAAAGGTACAACAGCCATTCCAATTTAAGCTAATTAGTCAAAAACCGTTGGTTATTGATATTACAAGCGAATATCTATTTCACCATGCAAATAATGAAACTTTATATTGGGAATTATTATTTAATGGAAAAAAATATCAAAAAGGAAAAATTAAGCTTAATATTAAACCCAATAGTTCATTACAAATAACTTTACTTGACGATATAGCAAATGATTTAAATTGTGAAGACCTACATTTATCAGTTCGTGTTATTCAAAACAAGGCTACACCATGGTCACAAGCAGGTCATATTATTGCATGGGAACAGTGGAAATTAGCTAATTCTTATATTCCTTCATTAGCTTTTTGCCAAGCAAAAAATAAACTAAAATTGACCGAAACTAAAGATGATTACATTATTAATTACAAAAACCAAAGTTGGCTATTTAATAAAAAAACAGGGCAGCTTTACCAATGGACAAAAGGTAATAAACCATTATTAGCTTCACCTTTTGCTGATCAGTTTGTTCGTGCGCCTATTGATAATGATATTGGTATTAGTGGCGATTTTGATAGTAATAATAATCCATTCGCTTGGGTTGAGCAGTGGAAAGCCGCTGGTTATTATGATCTAACCCACCAATGTTTAGGTATGCATCTTACACAATCAACAGATAAGATTGTGATCCAAGCACTGCATGGATATTTGTTCAAAAACAAAAAAGTAATTCAAACTAAATGGCAATATGAGTTCGATCAAGAAGGCAAATTCACTTTATCTGTGCAAGTTGATATTGCTAACGATATGCCCGCACCCGCAAGAGTCGGTTTATGTTATCAAATGAAACAGATTCCTAAAAAAGTAAAATGGCTTGGCTTAGGACCTCATGAAAATTATCCTGATCGAAAAACATCAGCTATTTTTGGTGATTGGTCGTTACCTTTTGCAGAACTTTATACACCTTATATTTATCCATGTGAAAATGGATTGCGTTGCGAGGTTAAAAGATTGCAACTTAATGAGATGATCATAACTGGACATCAGTTTAAATTTAACGTTAATCAATATGGGACAGAGCAATTAATAGAAAAAACTCATCGTCATTTATTGGAACCTAGGTCATGCGCTTATATAAGTATTGATGCTTATCATATGGGAATTGGTGGAGATGATTCTTGGACACCAAATGTACATCATGAATTTTTACTGACAGATAAACACTATAGCTATCAGCTTATGTTTAAATGTTAAATAAGCCATCTAAAAACAAGGCACCATTTCGGGTGCCTTATTTTTATTCAATTGTATTTTTCGATATGGTTATTTCTTAATAATTGTTATATTCAATTTAACATTTCACCATCAAACAGCTTATCAAGTTCTTCGATAAATTCTTGCTGAGGTAGGTGATAAAAGATGCCTTGTTCGGGCATTCCTCGTAAAAAGAGATAGTATACCCCTCCAAAATGCGTTTGGTATTGGTAATTAGACAAACGTCCTTTTAAAAAACGATGCAATGCTAAACAGTAAAGTTGATATTGTAGGTCATAGCGATGATCGCACATCACTTTTTCAAGTGCTTCTTGGCTATAAGCATCAACACATTCACCTAACCAATTAGATTTATAATCAACCATATAATATTTCCCTTCAAATTTGAAGACTAAATCGATAAAGCCTCTTAGCATACCTTGTACCGACTCAAAATCTAATTCGGGACATAATCTTGATAAATGATCATATTGTTTACACAAACTATCTAATTGCTGACTAGTGACTGTTTTGCGTATAGGGAGATAGAATTGCAATTCGTTAATATGTTGCCCCATTAACACTTGCGATAATATTAAATTTGGATCATGCAGTTTTGTAGTCAATATCTGTTGCATCCAATTTGTTACTACGCTATTCCACTCTGTTTCTAAATTGAGCTTTTTTACCATCTGATTACATAATTCAACAAGATTATCTGATGTGATATCCTCCATAATGCTGTGCATTAATGTACCGACATATGCTCCTTTAGGAAAATGGTGGATATCATATGGTGTGTCGTTTGATTGTACTCTATCGGATTCGTATGGGGATTCGTCCCAGTCATTAATAAGATCAGGCTTATAAGCCAATACATTATGATTATGCTTTTGTAATTCAGTATAACTTGTGACCCGCCAACTGTTTGAGATATTACGCGAAAATACGTTAGCCGATAATGATTGATTTGGCAAAATTGGCGGAATATACTGTTCGCTCTCTATTGGTAATTGGATATCAATTAAACTAGCTATATTAGCAATTGATCTTAATTCACTTTTTAATAAATGATTAATAGCCGATTGGCTTTTTTTCAATGAAGCAAGTCCAATACTACAATGATAAACCGAGCGAGTCATTGCAACATATAATAGCCGCAAATCTTCAGCAAGTCGCTCTTTTTCTATCTGCTCTTTAATCTCATCAGACAGTAACCATGCATAAGTTGGCTGATAGTCATTATCTTTATCATGATAAAATTGGCTATCGGATGCACGATATATTGAAATAAATGGTAACCAAACAATCGGAAACTCTAATCCCTTTGATTTATGAATAGTAATAATCTTGATAAGGTTTTCATCACTTTCAAGGCGTTGTTGATGATTTTCTAAATTTGGATCTGGGTTAACAATTTGTTTTGTCAACCACCGAATTAAGGCGTGTGGACCATCTAACTCATTTGATGTTTCTTGAAGTAATTCACCTAAATGCATTAAGTTAGTTAATGTTCGTTCACCATCTTGGCGAGCTAAGATGTTTTCAGCTAGATGCCGTTTTTTCATCATTCGGCGTAACATAACCAATACACCATAATATTGCCAAATTGCTTGATATTGTTTGAATTCTTCGATCAAACTTTCCCATTTATCTTGATCGTCAGTGATTTGTTCAAGGTCTGTCATGGTTTGACCTAATAGCGATGTCATTAATGCTAGCTTGAGCATTGTTTCGTTTTCTGGCATTAAAACAGCTTGCAATAGGCTCAATACATCTTTTGCTTCATTTGAAGAAAACACACTACTATTGTTTGACAAGTAGACACTTTTAACACCGCAATGAGTCAATTTTTGTTGGATAACTTCGGCTTCACGCCCATTACGCACTAAGATTGCAATGTCAGCTGTAGTCACTGGACGTTGTTCGTTTTCGCTATCAATTAACATTGACGAATTAGACAGTAAAGTCACTATTTGGGTAGCACAACAACTAGCCATGTGTTCTTGATAATCTGAATTGGTTGCAATATCATCAGGCAGTAAGTAAGCAGCTAATGCCGATACTTTTTGGTTGTTAACTTGCAAAGACTTTTGCTGATTCCATTTTGCCGCTTCCATGGGTAAAAAAGGAATATCATTAAATATAAATGGATTATCGCAATTAGAAAATAATTGGTTAACAGCTTTGACCATCGAAGCAGATGAACGATGGTTTACATCCATGGTAAAAGAATTTTCCCCTGTCGATTGTTTAGCTTTTAAGTAAGTGAATATATCTGCACCTCGAAAGCTGTAAATTGCTTGTTTTGGATCACCAATAAATAATAGACCTCGATCTAACTTTTTCCTGTCATAAATACGATCAAAAATTTGATACTGAGCAGGATCGGTATCCTGGAACTCATCAATTAAAGCAACACAATATTTTGAGGATATACTTTGCGCCAATCGATCACCTGCTTTTGTTTTTAGTGCACGATTTAGTTGCCAAATAAGATCGTCAAAGCTCATCTCACCATTTTTGATTTTTTCGTTATAAAGCCCTTTTTGAATTACACTGACGATATCCATTAAGATTTGGCTTCGTAGATCAAAAGGTTGTTTATATAGATCGTCAATTTGTTCAAAAAACGGATGACATGGAACATTTTTTCCTTCTTTCGTCTTTTCGATTAAAACTGATTGCTTAAATTTTTCAAGTTCGTTAGGTAATTCGAACGTTCGAGTTTCGCTGTTAGCCCATGCCGATACTTTAATTACCCAATTGGGTAGATTTCGACTACTATATGATTGTTTGCTGACACCTGATTGTATAATGATTTCAACTAATTTTTCAGACAAAGCTAACCAAGATTTTTTAATATTTTCAATTTTTTCATAACTTTGTTGGTAAAAAAACTTTATTGTTGTACTTATATCTAGGTTTACCTTGCCAGCATTGTTGAAATCTAACCCTAAATAAGGGGTGATATCTTTTAGCAATGCCGTTGGATCTTGCCATGTAACAAGCACTAAATAAGCAAGTGGTTTATCAAGCGGTGTAAAATAATGACGCCAAAAATCTTGGGTTACTCTTAATTTTAATTCATATTCATCAGAGATTAGCTTTTGCTCAAATAAAACACCCGATTCAAATGCATGGCTAGTTAGTATTCGTTGGCAAAAACTATGTATAGTATAAATAGCCGCATCATCCATTGACTGTTGAGCAATAGTAAGTTGCTGTACTGAAAATTTTCTATCATCAATTAATTCAATGAGTTGTTGATAAATAGGATCTTTATGATGTCCTTGTAATAGGCCTATTCGCAGTTCTTGAATATTTTGCCTTATCCTCGATCGAAGTTCTTGAGTTGCCGCTTTAGTAAAAGTCACAACCAGAATTTCGTTAACATTTAAAGGCCTTGGGTAACTATTTTGACCAATGCCCAATAATAATCTTAAGTAAATAAAGGCAAGAGAATAAGTTTTACCAGTTCCAGCCGATGCTTCAATTAAAGTTCGACCAGTTAGAGGTAAATCAAAAAGATTAAGTTTTTTTACTCCGCTTGATGAAACCATTCAAGATTTCCTGCAGAGTTTGGTAATAAACTAATACAAGCAATTGCGGCAGTAGAAAACATAGGAGGAGCAACTTGCGGACATAGTTCATTAACTAAATATCCCACCAATGGCAAATGAGATACAATAATCACATTTTCAACCCCATCATTTAACAATATTGCTAATACGTCAGCAATATGAGATGGGCTACCACCAGGCACTAAAAATTGATTAGTTTCAACTTTTGCAACACTAACGTGTGATGATAATTCTGTTAATGTTTGTTGAGCTCGCAAATAAGGGCTAACCAAACCAATTTCAAATTGAAAATTTTGCTGTTTAAGCCATCTGCCAGCTTGATTTGACTGATTAATTCCATAATTTGTTAATGTTCTACTGGAATCTGATGAAGCAGAAAACCCTGCTTCACTATGTCTCATAATACAAACTTTCATCAATATTCAATTAACGTAATTTTAATTGGAAAATCATGCTTTCTGCACCACAACAAAAGGTAAATTTTGCTGATAATTTAAAGCCATCGCTTATTTTATCAATATTGCTATTAATTTCACACGGCTCTGTTGCGACATCATTTGCAGCTTGGGTTAAAGATGCTAACTTAGCTTGAGCTTCTGATTCTGTCGCAAAGATGTGTTCATATTCAGCGCTACAGTCTTCATTATCAATTATTGTACCAACATCCACACAACAACATGCTGGAGTTTCGTTTGCTTTGCATTTGTTTAAAGAATCTGCCATGCTTACCTCTAATTAACTGTTAATATTTGTAATAGTATACTCTTAATCATAACTTAGGGCAAAGCGCTAACTCTGTTTTGTTATCTAGCTGAATATGATGCAGTATGTAGCTACTAAACTATGTTGTTAGTTGAAATAAAAGGGATTAAAGATACCTCTACCATTTGGCAGAGGTCAATACATTAGAATTTAGGCGCTGTTGGGCGACTACGCTTTTTTGCAAACGGTTTATCGGATGTATCTGATTTACTGTTTTTACGAGCTCGTTTAGTATCAGACGCTGCTCCACTGATTAAGCTCATTTTCATTGGTTGATTAAGTACTCTTACTTTTTCAAAATGTTTTAGTATGTCTTTTGGCATACCTTTTGGTAATTCAACTGTCGAATAAGTATCATAAAGCTTGATATTACCAATGTAACGACTGCTAATATCAGCTTCATTAGCAATTGCCCCCACAATATGACGAACTTCAATACCGTTCTCTTTACCAACTTCAATACGATACATATCCATATCACCAACATCGCGTCGTTCTCGACGTTTTGGGGATTCACGATTATCACCACGTAAACGGCGTTCACCGCCACGATTATCCCGATCTCGCATTTCACGCGATGGTTTAAACACTGGATCTGGTGGCAAAATTAAAGGGCGTTCCCCTTGTGCTAATTTTAATAAAGCGGTTGCAATCGTTTCAAGATCGGCTCCACTATCAGCTTGTATTTGTGCTAATAACTTTTGGTACTCATCTAAATCACTACTCTCAAGCTGTTTCTGGACTTGCTCAGTAAATTTAGCTAAACGACGCTGTTCAAGTAGCTCTTTTGATGGCAACCCAACTTCTGGAATTGTTTTTTTGATAGTTTGCTCTATATTCTTAAGTAAACGACGTTCACGGCTATCAACAAATAAAATAGCACGACCAGCACGACCAGCGCGACCCGTTCGTCCAATACGATGAACATAAGATTCAGAATCTAACGTGATATCATAGTTGATAACTAAGCTAATACGCTCAACATCCAAACCACGAGCAGCAACATCAGTTGCAATTAATATATCTAAACGACCATTACGTAAACGATCTAATGTTTGTTCACGCAATTGTTGTGTCATATCACCATTTAATGCAGCACAACTATAACCGTGCTTTTCAAGCACTTCCGCCACATCTAAAGTAGCTGATTTTGTTCGAACAAAAATAATAGCCGCATCAAAATCTTCTGCTTCTAGAAAGCGAACAATAGCTTCGTTTTTACGCATACCCCGAACAAGCCAATAACTTTGGTTAATATCAGGTGCAGTTTGATTGGTACCTTTGATCTGAACTTCTTTAGGATTTTGCATAAATCGTTTAGTAATACGACGAATTGGTGCTGGCATTGTTGCCGAAAATAAAGCTGTTTGATGATCATCTGGAATCGTTGTCATAATGCTTTCAACATCATCAATAAAGCCCATTCTTAACATTTCATCTGCTTCATCAAGTACTAATCCCTTAAGATTAGAGAGATCTAAGGTTTTACGATTTAAGTGATCAAGCAAACGTCCTGGTGTACCAACTACAATTTGAGGACCTTGCTTTAAGGCTCGTAATTGAACGTCATAACGCTGTCCACCATATAAAGCGAGTACTTTAACCCCTTTCATATATTTTGAATATTCAGAGCAAGCATCAGCAACTTGTATAGCCAATTCCCGTGTAGGAGCTAATACTAAAAGTTGTGGTGCTTTTAAGTTTGCGTCAATATTCATTAAGAAAGGAATTGAAAATGCAGCAGTTTTGCCACTACCTGTCTGTGCCATACCCAATACATCATTCCCCTCTAATAATAAGGGAATGCATTCAGATTGGATTGGTGATGGTTTGCTAAAACCAAGATCATTTAATGCGTTAAGAATATCCTCGGATAAACCAAGATTAATAAAAGAAACTTCTTTTGTCATGTAAACTCGCTTATAAATTTTGAATATATAAACTTACTTATTTAGCAAAAATCCTGATAATTATTAACTAATATCAAATAAGTTTTATCTTAATTTTTTAAACCAAATAAAGAAAGCAAATATAAATTTATGCCAGCTCACTAAATTGAAAATTTACAACTCACCCCAATAACTAACTGCCTATGTTAACTCAACAAATCGAATCTAAAAAAATAAACTAAGGTTAATTAATATTTATATATCTAAGATAAAGCTAACCACATTATCTAATGTTGAGAACATATTATTTGGCAAATCAGAACTACGCTATAACAATATTTTCACTTTTAAAACTGGCATGACCCTTGTTACTCTTCTTTTTCTTCAAGTAACTTCATTTCATAAAGTGCCTGTTGATGTTCAACATAGTTATAAATATTATTGGCTAAAGCATATTTAAATAACATTTTGGCACGTTCGTTGTCACCTTTACTTTGATAATATTTACCTAAGTAAAAGTAGGCTTCACAAAGGCGTTCGGCTAATTGTCGATTATTCTCTACACCTTGTTGAAGGTTCTGCATTAATTTAGATTCACTAATTTTACCTAAATAAAATGCAATAATATTGCCACTATAACTCGTTTTATCATTAATCAGATCATAACGTTTTTGTAGCTCAATTTTGGCGACTTTATTATCATTTTCCTTTTCAATCAAATAAAGCCATAGAATTCTAATAGGTTCATTCACATCATATTGATAAAACCTTAATGCATCACGCTCTGCAGCTTGATAATGGCCTGTCCGATACAAAGTAATAGCACGATTTAAATATGCATAAGTATAAGTGGGATCAAGCTCTAATGTAGTATTAAAGGACATCAAAGCTGTATCAAAATCGCCATCTCTTAATGCATAAGTTCCTAAAAAGTTGTAAATATCAGGAAATTCCGGATTTAAACTCAACAAATAGGAAAAATCGCTTTGAGCAAAGGCTTTAAACCCTAATGAATCATAGGCGATACCTCGCTGAAATATGAGTTGCATTCGCGTTCCAGTATCAAGGCCTTTTTGTGATAGCTGTTGGCTGAGTTGAGCAATTTTTAACTCATCATCATATGAAACTTGCTCAGGAACAGCTAACAAAGGCTGAGAATTAGAACAACCTGACAAAAGAATAACAACTAGCAAAATGCCGCATACAGTTCTCAGGTTGAATAATCCCATTTTTATCCCCTAATGAATAATAATTTTATTCTGCTGTTGAAGCAACTTCTGGTGTAGGTTCGACAGCATCTTTCATACTCAAACGGATTCTGCCTTGGCGGTCAATTTCTAGTACTTTAACATTCACTTCTTGACCAACTTTTAGATAATCAACCACTTTTTCAACTCGATGTTCAGCAATTTGAGACACATGAACAAGTCCTTCTTTACCACCAATAACCGATACAAAAGCACCAAAATCAACGATTCTTGTTACTTTACCTGTATAAATTTTACCAATTTCGACATCAGCAACTAAGTTAGTAATACGTGCCATGGCATCTTTGGCTTTATTACCATCTGAAGCGGCAATCTTAACGGTACCATCATCAGTGATTTCAATAGTAGTTCCTGTTTCTTCGGTTAAAGCCCGAATTGTTGCGCCACCTTTACCGATAATATCGCGAATTTTGTCAGGATTTACATTCATTGTATAAATACGTGGTGCAAACTCTGAAATTTCTTGGCGAGGCTTATTAATTGCTTGTTCCATTACACCTAAAATATGTAAACGAGCACCTTTAGCTTGATTAAGTGCTACTTGCATAATTTCTTTGGTTATACCTTCAATTTTGATATCCATTTGCAATGCACTTACACCTTCGCGTGTACCTGCTACTTTAAAGTCCATATCACCAAGGTGGTCTTCGTCACCAAGAATATCTGATAATACGACAAACTGATCACCTTCTTTTACTAATCCCATTGCAATACCAGCAACAGATGATTTGATTGGTACTCCTGCATCCATAAGAGCAAGTGAAGCACCACAAACAGAAGCCATTGAAGATGAACCATTTGACTCAGTAATTTCAGACACTACTCGAACAGTATATGGAAATTCTTCACGGCTTGGCATTACAGCCGCAACACCTCGTTTAGCTAGGCGACCATGACCAATTTCTCGGCGTTTTGGTGAGCCAACCATACCTGTTTCGCCAACAGAGTATGGAGGAAAATTGTAATGAAGTAAGAACCGTTCAGTATATTCACCAGTTAACTCATCAATGATTTGTGCGTCACGCTCTGTACCTAATGTTGCAGTAACTAGTGCCTGAGTTTCGCCGCGTGTAAACAATGCACTACCATGAGTTCTTGGTAAGACATTAGTACGGATATCAAGTGCACGAATCATATCTTTTTCACGACCATCAATACGCGGTTCACCAGCAATAACACGCTTACGAACAATTTGACTTTCCAACTCAACAATAATATTAATCACTTCGTTTTCATCGAGTTCGTCATTTTGTTCTTTTAGTACAGCTAAAACTTCTTCTTTAATTAAATCAATTTGAGCATAACGTGCTTGTTTTTCAGTAATACGATAAGCTTCGCCCAAACGATCTTTAGCTAGTTCAACAATGGCGTTATATAGCACTTCATTTTTAGCCGGTGCTACCCAATCCCATTTTTCACAATTGGCTTTTTCTACAAATTCGTTAATATTATCAATAACAACTTGTTGTTGTTCATGACCAAAAACTACCGCTGCTAACATTTGATCTTCAGTAAGTAAATCAGCTTCAGATTCAACCATTAATACTGCACTTTTTGTACCCGCAACAACTAAATCTAGACGACTAGCTGCAAGCTCTTTTACTGATGGATTTAATACAAATTCATCATTAATAAAGCCAACACGTGCAGCACCAATAGGGCCGTGGAATGGAACACCAGATAAGCAAAGTGCAGCAGAAGCACCAATCATTGCGACTAGGTCAGGGCTCACCTCGGGATTAACAGAAACAACTGTTGCAATAATTTGGATTTCATTAACAAATCCTTCAGGAAATAATGGACGAAGCGGGCGGTCGATTAAACGTGCAATTAGAGTTTCACCTTCACTTGGACGACCTTCACGTTTAAAAAATCCACCAGGAATACGCCCCGCAGCATAGGTGCGTTCTTGGTAATTAACTGTTAATGGGAAGAAGTCTTGACCTTCTTTTACTTTTTTATTTGCAACAACCGTGACAAATACAGCAGTATCATCCATATTAACCATAACAGCTGCGGTTGCTTGACGAGCCATAATACCAGTTTCTAAAGTCACGGTATGACGACCATATTGAAATTTTTGACATGTCGGATTAAACAAAATAGTGTCCTCTTGTTATTTGTTATGTTGAAGTTTGATATTTCGACAGGACGCAACATTACGCTACGCTTATTGATACTCTCTTCAACAATGTGGGGATATATACAACAAAAAGATTATTTCACTGTCACGACTAATGACAAATCTATAAATTATAGAGCTCTCATTAGTCGCGCGAAACATGAGATATAACCTTTACTTTGTTGGCTTACATAAAATAATAATTTTTAACGCCCGATATTATATCAGAGCACCGATTTTTCACAACGAAAAAGAGGCCTAAGCCTCTTTTCAAGTAGATTGTCAATTAGCGACGTAAACCTAGTTTTTTAATCAATTGGTTATAACGTTCAATATCTTTACGACGTAAATAATCTAATAATTTACGACGGCTAGACACCATACGTAATAGACCACGACGGCTGTGGTGATCTTTTTTATGCTCAGAAAAATGACCTTGTAAATCATTAATACGTGCAGTTAAAAGAGCAACTTGAACCTCTGTTGAACCAGTGTCGTTAGTGCCACGACCATATTCGGCAACGATTTTCGCTTTAGCTTCTACAGTTAGAGACATAATAAACCTCTTAAAATAAATATAAAAAATGGAATGACCGATCTCTAATTCAGACATTCCTCTGTGTCCATATAGTGAATATATGAGCGATGCAATTATACTGAAATCTATAAAAATAGCAATTTGATTTATTTAGTTAACAGCAGTATTTACTTAAGTTCAAAACCATACTCTTCTTGAATTAGTTTTTTTAGCGCCTCAATATAATTTTGAGCCGATAAGCTTAGTTGAGCCTTTTGTGATGTGATCCAGCCTATTAGGATTTTTTCTTCTACATCTAACGGTATTGATAAAATATCAGATCCGTTTAAGTCAGCACTTAAAACCCCTGTACTAATGGTATAACCATTAAGTCCGTGCAATAGGTTGAATAAGGTTGCTCTATCACTAACGTGTATACTCTTTTTATGATAAACCGTACTTAAAATTTCTTCAGAAAAATAGAATGAGTTATACTCGCCCTGCTCAAATGAGAGATAAGGGTAATCCTCTAAATCATCTAAAGATAATAACTTCATGGATGCTAATGGATGATGAGTACTAATAAATACATGAGGATTAGCTTCAAAAAGTGGGTTAAAGGTTAATCTATGTTCTTTCAGTAACCGTAAAATCACTTTTTGATTAAAATCATTCAAATACAAGATACCAACTTCACTACGTAAATTAGCTACATCGGTGATAATATCATATGTTTTTGTTTCCCTAAGCGTAAACTCATACTCATCTGTTTGATTATTTTTAATTAAATTAACAAAAGCATTAACCGCAAAAGCGTAATGCTGAGTGGATATACTACATAACTGCTTAGAGGGTTCTTTTTTTGAGTAGTGCTGTTCTAATAGCTCAGCTTGATCTAGAACTTGTTTGGCATAACCTAAAAACTCAACGCCATCAGGTGAAAGTGAAACTCCTTTAGAACTGCGCACAAAAATCTCAATACCAAATTCAGCTTCTAGATCTTTCACCGCTGTTGATAAGCTTGGCTGAGTAATATATAAATTCTTAGCTGCTTCATTTATTGAGCCAGAACGTGCTATTTCTAAAATATAGCGTAATTGTTGAAGTTTCATAATATTGGGACATGTTAACACAAACTATCTTATATAACACAAATATATACTAAATAATATTTAAGTGAAATAAATAATTGTTGCTATTTTATACTCAAACACATACTTTCCTGAAAGTTTTTGACAAAAATTTTAATATAAATTAATTATGAAAAGTAAAAATGAGAAGCAGTAGAATTGATAATAAAATTACTTTAGATAGAATAAAATATAAATTATTTAACTTATAAGCAATTAAAAAAAGTTTTCGTAAATTAATTTTATACTCATAAGAGTCGAAACTGTGATTAACATTGGTCGAATTAATTTACGACCTTTAGCTATGATCATTTTAGCACCAAGTCTTGCTCCTATAAATTGACCAACTAACATAACCAATCCAATTGACCATATTACTTCGCCCCCTATAATAAAAAACAACAAGCTAGCCAAATTTGAAGTAAAGTTTAGTACTTTGGTATGTGCAGTCGCTTTAGTTAAATTAAAACCAGCTAACGTGATATAAGCTAACGCATAAAATGAACCAGCGCCAGGGCCAAAAAATCCATCATAAAAACCTATACCAAAGGCAGGAATTAATGCGAATTGAATAAGTGAAAGACGACTGTTACGGTCATTTTCTCCAATAGTTGGAGAAAGTAAAAAATAGAGCCCAACGCTAATAGTTAAAATTGGTAATAATAATTTTAAAAAATCAGCTTGGATACGCATCACAGATAATGTTCCAATTGCTGAACCAACAAAAGCAAAAACGATTGCCCATTTTTGTTGTTTCAAATCCACCATATGCTGCCGGATAAAATATAGGCTAGCAGAAAACGAACCACCGCAACTTTGCAATTTATTGGTTGCCAATGCACTAGCTGGTGGCAGTCCAATAGCAAGTAATGCAGGGACAGTTAATAAACCACCTCCGCCAGCAATAGAATCAATAAAACCGGCCAAAGCAGCAATCAGAAAAAGTAAAATAAGCAGATCATAACTCATAATTTATTTACATCACCACATTGAGCCCGATAACGAAGGTAGTGATCCATCAGCACAATAGCAACCATTGCTTCAGCAATTGGTACAGCTCGAATGCCAACACATGGATCATGTCGACCATGTGTAGATACTTCAACGCTTTCACCCAAAATATTAACTGATTGACCTGGAATTTCTATACTAGGCGTGGGTTTAAGTGCTATGCTGGCTGATATGGTTTGTCCTGAACTAATACCACCTAAAATCCCACCGGCATGATTAGATAAAAAGCCTTTAGGTGTTATTTCATCACGATTTTCGCTACCACGTTTATTCACAACAGCAAAACCATCGCCAATTTCTACACCTTTCACGGCATTAATACTCATTAGTGCGTGCGCAAGATCAGCATCTAGTTTATCAAATACAGGTTCGCCAAGTCCTACTGGAATATTTTCAGCAACAATGCAAACTTTCGCACCTATTGAGTCACCCTCTTTTTTTAATGACCGAAGCAGCTGTTCAAGTGCATATAATTTACTCTCATCTGCGCAAAAAAATGGATTGAGTTCAACTTGTTGCCAATCTTTCAATTCACATTTTACATCACCCATCTGAGCCAAATAACCACGAATAGTAATGCCAAGCTTTTCTTGTAGATATTTTTTTGCAATAGCGCCGGCAGCAACTCTCATAGCCGTTTCACGAGCAGAGGAGCGACCGCCACCGCGATAATCTCGTATGCCATATTTATTTTGATAAGTGTAATCTGCATGGCTTGGTCTGAAGATATCTTTAATTTTACTATAATCTTGAGAACGTTGATCGGTATTTTCAATAAGTAAACCAATACTCGTTCCAGTTGTAACACCTTCAAATACGCCTGACAAAATTTTGACTTGATCTGCTTCTCGGCGTTGAGTTGTATAACGAGATGAGCCAGGTCTACGACGATCAAGATCATTTTGCATGTCTGATTCTGTTAACGCAAGTCCAGGAGGAACACCATCGACAACACACCCTAATGCTACACCGTGCGATTCACCAAATGTGGTTACTTTGAATAATTTTCCGATTGAGTTTCCAGCCATAATAAATTTATTCCGATGATTAAAAACAGCTTATTTAAAACAGTAATGATATTGAATCAATTCTTCACGTGTGATAGAAAATACACCCAACCCACCACGTTCAAATTCTATCCAATTAAAAGGGACATCGGGATATTGTTGTTGTAAGCTAACCCAACTATTGCCGACTTCACAAACTAATACACCTGCTGGTGTTAAATAATTTATCGCATCTCGTAAAATTTTTTTTACCAGATCTAAACCATCAAAGCCCGCTTCTAATGCTAATTTAGGTTCATATAAAAACTCATCTGGCAAATCACTCATATCTTCACTATCAACATAAGGCGGATTAGTGACAATCAGATCGTATTGTTTTTCAGGCACATCATCAAATAGATCTGACAAAATAGGAGTAACTTGAGAATCCATTTCGTGCATCTCAATATTTGTTTGAGCGATATCTAATGCTTCTAATGAAATATCAGTTATATCAACTTGAGCATCAGCAAACTCATAAGCGCAAGCAATCCCTATACAGCCACTACCAGTACATAGATCTAAAATATTTTTAGGTTCAGTTAATATTATTTGCTCAAAATGGTTATCAATTAGTTCACCAATAGGAGAACGAGGAATTAATACACGCTCATCCACATAAAAAGCATGTCCACAAAACCAAGCTTGGTTAGTTAAATAAGGGGTTGGTACACGATCTTTTATTCGCTTTTGAATAATATCAATAATTTGAATTTTTTCATCATTAGTTAGATTTGTGGAATAAAATTCTTCAGGAATAAACAACGATAATCCTAACGTTGCTAAAATTAATTGTTTAGACTCATCAATAGGATTATCTGTACCATGACCTAAAAAGACATCTGATAGACTAAGTTGTGATGCTGTCCAGCGTATAAAGTCTTGAACTGTGCGTAAGTTTTCCATAAAAACTCCAAATGATTTAGGAGAGGAAGGTATTGTTTGTCATTTTAAATAACAACTATAAATTACAAACTATTAAAATAATCTAGATAGCTAGTTTTATAGCGTTATGAACTAATGGTTCTATGTTTTAATGACTAAATATTGGCGGTGAGGAAGGGATTCGAACCCTTGATACGTTGCCGTATACACACTTTCCAGGCGTGCTCCTTCAACCACTCGGACACCTCACCTCATTATTAGAACCTGCTTTTCAAAAGCAGGTTGCATACTATAATAGTCACTAAATAATTAATCAAGCTTTTTAATTCGTACAAACAATAAAACCAAATGTTGCTAAAATAACTAACACAGCAACAGTTGTGATCAAAGAGTATTTTAAATTTGAATCCATTATGTTATCTCCAATTATTTATTAGCTTTCTCGATTGGTAAATCAAACGTAATAACCTCTTTAATAGAGTTATTGCCTTTGATTTTGGGATACTTAGGTGCAAAATCAAGAAGTATCTCGATAGATTCATCTAAGTAAGGATCAGGTTGTTTATAATCTTTAGGTAAATCATCTAATTTAGTAATTGATGGTAAACCTACTTTATTTAAACGCTCGTTTGTTCTTTTTAAATCACGCTCCTCATTATTTTTTTGTTCTACTTCTCGTTTTTTCTTATTAAGCGAAACAATATATTGACGATCTTTTTTATCATTAAGTTTTTTGATATCTTCATCAAGATAAATAAATTCAGGATTATGTGAAATTCTGGTCAAATGTTGCGATTCTAAATCAGGCAACCATGGCTTAATATTGGCAAGGGTCAAATAATTAGCTGACGGTATTTTATCCCAAGGTAGTGCATTATCTAAAAATCGCTCTCCGATTTTATCAACATACTTAGTTTTATTCATTTCAATATCTGGCTCAACCCCTTTTAATTGAGTGCTATCACCATTGATACGATAAAATTTTTGAATAGTATATTGAGCTCCTCCAAGTTCAGGCCAATTTGGATGTAGTCTTGCGTCAACTGGATAAGAGATGTTACGAGAAGTTTGTACTGTTCCCTTACCATAAGTCGTTTCACCAACTATTAATGCTCGCCCATAATCTTGCATAGCGGCAGAAAATATTTCTGATGCTGATGCACTATAACGATTAATCATAACAACAAGTGGCCCAGTGTATTCGATACCTTTATTCTTATCATTGTAAGTGATGACTTTTTGTAAATTATCACGTACCTGAACAACTGGTCCAGTATCAATAAATAAGCCAGTTAAATTGATAACTTCGGCTAACGAACCACCGCCATTATCACGTAAATCAATAACCAAACCTTGCAAATTTTCTTTATTTGCTTCTGATAAGAGTACTTCAACTTTTTCTGTTAATCCCACATAGAAACTTGGTATTTCTATAACTCCAACTTTACCTCGCGGATTATCAATAATCTTTAATTTTGCTTCCCTATCTTCAAAATGAATTTTATCACGAGTAAGTTCAACTACTTTTGCCTTACTATTATTACCAGCAGGTAAAATTTCTAGTTTTACAATAGTGCCTTTAGGCCCACGAATTTTATCAACAATATCATCCAATCGCCAACCAATGACATCTTCAATCGCTGAATTACTTTGACCTACTCCAATAATTTTATCCCCGATAGTAAGTAACTTGCTTTTTTCAGCTGGTCCGCCTGTTACAAAAGACATAATCACAGTATAGTCATCTTGCTGGCTTAATGTTGCACCAATGCCTTCAAATGATAAACTCATTTCGGAATCAAAATCTCGTTTTTTACGTGGTGCTAAATAGCTAGTATGGGGATCGATTTCTCTTGCAAATGCATTCATAAATACTTGAAAAGCATCTTCATTATTTGATTGCGTTATTGTTTTTAAAACGCGATTGTAACGTTTACTTAAAACTTCACGGATCTCTTTTTCTTCTTTTCCTGATAAAGATAAGCTCAACTCATCATATTTAACACGCTTATCCCAATAACCATTAAGTTCGCTTTCTGAAGTCGGCCAAGCAATTTCCTCACGATTAAAATCAATTTCATCATTGGTAGAAAAATCCATAGGGCGTTTTAAAACTTCAAGAGCATATTGATAACGGTTATAACGTTTTTTCAAAAAATGATTGTAAATATCATAAGCCGTATTTAAATTGCCATCAATTAACTCTTGACCTAAAGATTCTTGCCTATTTCGAAAGCTATCAACATCACTTTGAATAAATATAGCTTTATTACTATCTAATAATTTGAAATAGCGATCAAAAATCTGAGCAGAAAAAGCACTATCCAAAACAAAATTACGATAATGTGATTGAGTAAAAAAATTCGTTACACGTTTGGCAACAACTTGGTGGATATCATCTTGCTTTAGAACTGGTATTTGTTCATTAGCTTGCGGTTTCGCCTGAACATTTTGACTAAAAATACCCAAAATAAGGCTAAATGTAATAATACCATTGAGTAATTTATTCATTTAAATTCTCTATTTATTGATAATATGTTCAGGTTTGACTGTTAACTCCATGCCGGCACCAACCTTTACCTTAATATGCTCTTTTTCGATATTAATGACTTGTACTTTTATAGGTTTATTTCCTACTACAACTTTAACAAAATCACCAATTTTTAAAATTTTAGATTTTTTAGGAAGCATACGAGTAGCTTTACTTTTTTCTTTTCCGCGTTCTTTAAAACGCTCTTTAGCTTTTTCTTTGCTCTCTTTCAACTGTTGTTGCGCATGATCCATCTGTTCTTGGTTGATGACTTCAGTAGGATTACCATCTAAATCTACACGATTGGCTCCTTCTTTTATACTGTATAAGTAACGCCAACTCATTGTATACGAACGAAGTGCAGCACGGAGTTTTGTTTTACTAAGTTCGCCATTACCTTCTAAACGAGAAATAATATCTTGAAAAATTCCAATCTTTAATGGTTTTGCCTCGCCTTCAAGGGTAAAACAATTTGGGAACTGTTGAGCTAAATAAGCAATAATCTCTTTACTATTTGTTAATTGAAACTGTCTTTCCATCGGTTTATTCCATAGTAACTAAATTTTACAGGCGTTAAAGTATATCTCAGCTTATATAATAACACTAATTATCTTTTTTTTGTTGATTAATAAAAGTAATAAAATCTTTGATACCATTTCGCATTAACCACGAAGTAACAATAGATTTTTCTTCTTCGGATAACTGTTCAAATGCAGTCATCCATAGTTGCAAAGGCTCGACCGGAGAAACAACATAAGTAGCACTTTCTTCTTCAATATATAATGCCTTTTTGACATTATGGGGTAAACTACCTATATGATATTCTAAAGCTTTACCTCGAACACCTACTCTTTTTCGAGCAGTCCAATTTTCAGCCCTTGCTTTGCGATTAACCCCTTGTATCGTTGATGGCATCCCTACAATATTTGATAGCTCCTTTGACGAGAACCACTCTTTCATTTTTACTATCCCACTTCAACACAATAAGAAAAAATTACAGAAATTAAAGAAACTTTGATATAATAAATAAGAAATAAAAATTATTAATAACTAAAGTTCAATTATAAACTTACACGTTTTAGTAAAATAAGAGCATAACATAGATATACAAGGTTATAAACTAAGAGGAAATAAAAAATGAAAATAAAGTCTAATGATTGGCATCCTGCAGACATTATTGCTGCCCTAAAAAAGAAAGGAACAACACTTGCAAATCTATCACGCAAATCAGGTTTAAGTTCATCAACGCTTAGCAATGCATTAGTTAGACCATGGACAAAAGGAGAGGTTATTATTGCAAAAGAGCTTAATTTAGAACCTCATGAAATTTGGCCGAGTCGTTATATTAATTCAAGTACAAATCAACCAATAAAACGTGTGCTACGACAGAACAAGAAATAATTTTTGGTTAATATATAATTTACAAAAAGAAATAATGAAGAAAATATAGAAAATTAAAGAAATAAAATAGGCACTTTTTTTCTTTTTAGTATTAAAGACTCTATCCTAATTGAATATTGCTTTATTTTGCCAATAATAAAATACGAGCTAATCTTGAACGTTGCCCTACATGTGTTATTATTGGCAAATATTAATAAAGCTATTTACATTAGGCAATAATACATGAAAAATCT
The DNA here is from genome assembly GCF_046635565.1 of Gilliamella sp. BG7. Classification (NCBI taxonomy): domain Bacteria; kingdom Pseudomonadati; phylum Pseudomonadota; class Gammaproteobacteria; order Orbales; family Orbaceae; genus Gilliamella; species Gilliamella sp. BG7. The sequence goes on from NZ_JBIDFB010000002.1 coordinate 108,900, forward strand.
AAAAAATTTTGTTTTTGCATGCTTATCTATCATAATGTTATCAAGTTGTTCACAAAAAAATTTCGTAGAGCAAGGAACGCCATTAAATAAGCAAAAAGTAAATAATATAGTCGAAGGTTCAACAACTGAATCACAGATTATTAATCTTTTTGGCGAACCAACAAGTAGTAAAACAATTAATTCAAATGAAATGCAATGGACATATAATTATATAAAAAAAAGTTCAACTAGTCATATACTAATTGGTGAAACACAATACAATCTTATTGAACGAAAGCTTGATGTTATTATCTCAAAGGGTGTAGTAACTTGGTTTAATTATGACGAAATCCAAAAACAGAAAAAATGGTAATAAATTCTGTTCTTATAGCTCATCACTAATAAGATGTGCTATAAATTTGATGTTTCAATTCCATTCAGTTACATTACCTTACAAATGTTTAAACTTCACTCATCTATCTTCTATAGATAAGACAGCTCTGGACAAAATTGCGCTTTAGGTTATACTCATCAACGAAATTAACCAGACAATCGCTGCTTTGTTGTTTTTATAAAGAAACAAACAAAGGGGAGGAAAGTCCGGGCTCCATAGGGCAGAGTGCCAGGTAACGCCTGGGGGGTTTTAGCGAGAGCGAAAATTCACGACTAGTGCAACAGAGAGTAAACCGCCGATGGCTTATTTTATAAGATCAGGTAAGGGTGAAAGGGTGTGGTAAGAGCACACCGCGCAACTGGCAACAGTTGTGGCACGGTAAACTCCACTCGGAGCAAGGTCAAATAGGGATTCATTGGCGTGGCCCGCGTTGAATCCGGGTAGACTGCTTGAGCTAATGCGTGAGTATTAGCCTAGAGGAATGATTGTCCACGACAGAACCCGGCTTATCGGTTAATTTCACTTTCTACTTCTTGTTATTGTTTAATCCAATTTTAGATTGTTTTTTATTGTTTAAAGAGCGCTTAACAGCAAGAAAAATTGAAAAAAGTAACCCTAGCACTAACAATAAAACCGGTATTAGCATTAGCAGAGACATAATTTGCTTTTCATATTCCTTGAAAATTGGTGATAACCCAAATAGGTAACCTAATGTCACAATCAAGAAAATCCATAATGTAGCACTGATTATATTATAAATATGGAATTTTCGACTATGTAGTCCTGATAATCCAGCCATCATTGGCAATAATGTCCGTACGAAAGCAATAAATCGCCCAATAAATAGCGCTTGTAAGCCATACTTATGGAACAATACTTCCGATTTATGATGATATTTTTCAGGTATATGCGCCATCCAACCTTGAACAAGCTTAGTATTACCAAGCCAAAGTCCTTGAGCATAGCCTAACCAAGTACCTAAAGCTGCACCAGCAATTAAAATAAAATTAATTAAACCAAAATGAAATACATTTTGGCTAATTAATACACCTGTTAGGAATAATAGACTGTCTCCAGGTAAAAAAGCCGCCGGTAAAACGCCATTTTCTAAAAGAATAATAACAAACAACATTCCATATAGTGTCCATAGCACATTAGGATTTGAAAGCGTTACTATATCCATGTTAACAAACGCATGATAAAGAGTAATTATTGTTTCCATCTATTTTTAAATCTCATTAATTTATTATTAGTGGTTAATGGTACCACCAACGGTTAAATTATCTACTTTTAAAGTGGGTTGCCCAACCCCAACAGGTATGCTCTGCCCTGCTTTACCACAAACACCTACACCAGAATCTAATGCTAGATCATTACCTACCATAGATATTTGCTGCATAGTTTCTATACCTGAACCAATTAACGTTGCACCTTTAACCGGAGTTGTTATTTTTCCCTTTTCAATTAAGTAAGCTTCTGAAGTTGAAAACACAAACTTACCAGAGGTGATATCTACTTGTCCACCAGCAAAATTAGGTGCATAAAGACCATAATCGACGCTACTAATGATATCGTCAAAAGAAGAATTTCCTGCCAACATATAGGTATTGGTCATTCTTGGCATAGGTAAGTAAGCATATCCTTCACGACGACCATTACCAGTTGAACATGTATTCATCAATTTTGCGTTAAGCTTATCAAACATATAGCCTTTTAAAATACCATTTTCAATAAGCACTGTTTTTTGACTTGGAGTACCTTCGTCATCAATAGATAGTGAGCCACGGCGATTTTCAATCGTACCATCATCAACAATAGTACAAACTTCTGAAGTAACTTGTTCACCAATTTTTCCAGAAAAAACTGAACTGTTTTTACGATTAAAATCGCCTTCTAAGCCATGGCCTACAGCCTCATGTAACAAAACGCCAGGCCAACCAGCACCTAAAACAACAGGCATTGTTCCTGCGGGTGCAGCTTTAGCTGAAAGAGAAACAAGTGCTTGACGCACGGCTTCTCGGGCATAGCTGTCAGCATAACTTTCTAATGTTTTTGGGTTGATTGTTAAAAAATATTCATACCCAAATCGACCACCGCCCCCACTACTTCCTCGCTCACGTCTACCCTCTTTTTCAACCAAAATTGAAACGGATAAACGCACCAAAGGACGAATGTCAGCTTTTAATGTACCATCAGTTGCTGCTATTAAAATATCTTCATAACTTCCAGTCAAACTGGCTGAAACTTCAATAACTCTAGGATCGATTGAGCGTGCTAAGTGGTCAATTTGTTGCAACAATTCAATTTTCTGTTCTTTAGAAAAAGAATTGATCGGATTAATTGACGAGTATATAGATGCTGCTTGAGCAGATTTAAATGGCGTCACTTTGATAGGTGTTTGTATTTTAGTAATTGAATTGGCTGCTAATATACTTTGTTCTAACCTCGCTAATGAAAGCTGATCAGTATAAGCAAACCCTGTTTTTTCACCAACAATGGCCCTAACGCCAACACCCTGGTCACGGTGAAATGAGGCATTTTTTATAATACCATCTTCAAGTAACCAGTTTTCGTAATAACCAGATAGAAAATACAAGTCACCAAAATCAATTTTCCTTGAGCTCAGCATATCAAGTAAATGCGAAAGATCTTGTTGGCTTAGATTGTTTGGGTTGAGTAGTCGTTCACTCACTTGAGTTACTATCATAAATTCCTTAAATTCTAATTGTTAATAGAAGTTTTTTGATAATCGATTATAACTAGTTGATCATAACAATTATTTAACTTTCATTATTTTTATACTGAAACGTATAGTTACCGGAAACTTTTTTACAAGACATTGCTTCTACATTAATACAACATCATATTGTTCTTGAATATAAAGTGGTTCAACTTTTACTTCAACGCGTTTACCCACAAACACCTCAACTTCAGCTAAAGCATGAGATTCATCATTAGTTAAAGCATTAGCTACAGCAGTCGATGCATAAACTAAAAAGTATTCAGAGTGATGAGCTTTATAAACACGAACAATATCACGTAAAATTTCGTTGCAAACTGTTTCTACCGATTTAACCATGCCACGACCTTTACATGCTGGACATTCTTCACATAGAATATGCCCTATACTTTCACGTGTTCGCTTGCGGGTCATTTCGACCAATCCTAAACTCGAAAATAAATTAACAGTTGTTCTAGCCCTATCTTTAGATAAAGAATCATGCAACGATTGTAACACCCGTTCACGGTGCAGATCTTCTTGCATGTCGATAAAATCGATAATAATAATCCCCCCTAAATTACGCAAACGTAATTGACGGGCAATCGCTATTGTTGCTTCAATATTAGTATTAAAAATCGTCTCTTCTAAATTCCGATGTCCTACAAATGCACCAGTATTGATATCAATAGTAGTCATGGCTTCGGTTTGATCAATAATTAAATATCCGCCAGACTTCAATTTGACTTTACGCTCTAATGCTCTTTGAATCTCATTTTCGGTATCATAAAGATCAAAAATAGGAATATTACCACGATAGTGAGATAATTTATTGGTTACCTCGGGCATAAATTCTTGCGTAAATTCAACTAATAAATCATATGTTAATTTCGAATCCACTAAAATTCGCTCAATTGGATCACCAACAAAATCGCGCAATACACGTTGTGATAATGCCAATTCCCCATAAACAAGATTTTTACTTACTGGACGAGCCATACGTTCTTGAATTTTAGTCCAAAGTCGCTTTAAAAAATTAGCATCTTGCTCTAACTCATGCGCACTTGCACCTTCTGCAGCCGTTCTAACAATAAAACCAGCCTCTGTTGTCACATATTGCTCAACAATATTTTTTAATCTTTCACGTTCTTGTTCACTTTCTATGCGTTGTGATGTGGCTACATGCGCAGAATTTGATCCAGGCATTAATACCAAATAACGTGATGGCAAAGTAATATCGGTTGTAAGCCTTGCCCCTTTAGTTCCCAATGGATCTTTAACTACTTGTACCATTAAATCCTGCCCTTGGCGGACAAGTTCAGAGATATCTTTTACTTGAAATTGTTCTTGCTCTGTATCTGATACGCACTCAGTATGAGGCATAATATCTGATGCATGCAAAAAGGCAGCTTTATCAAGACCAATGTCTACAAAAGCGGCTTGCATACCAGGCAAAATACGGATTATTTTACCTTTATAAATATTCCCAACAATACCGCGTCTAGACTCACGATCAACATGGATCTCTTGCAATACACCATCTTCGATATAAGCAACTCGAGTTTCAGATGGCGTTATATTCATTAATAATTCAACAGACATAAGATTCCTTTTTAATTGATAGCAAAGCTTCGTCTTATTAGCCGCAAAAATAGATAAATGACAACCCATAATAGACCATCAACACAGCTTGATATAAAAATCAATGGCGATATTGTTATAGTATGATAAATGCTGACTTGAAATAAAAATACCAGTAAATTATAACATACTGATATCCCAAAGATGATAAACGACTGTTGCCATAACGCTAAATTACGTATCAATTGGAATTTAAAAATAAATAAGTAAGCAATAAATGAATATATAAAAGCATGAACGCCCAAAATAGAACCAGTACATAGATCCATTATGGCTCCAAATACAAAAGCAGTACCAATCCCAACTCGATGAGGAAGAGCAATCAACCAATAAGCAAAAATGAGAATTAGTATATGTGGTTTAAATATATTATATGATTCAGACCACGGAATGATTTGTAAACATAAGCCAATTAATAACGTCATCCAAATAATTATTATTCGATTACGAGCCCTCATGTTTTACTCCTTGATTTCCCCACAACAATAATAAATAACGTAAGCGTTTCAAATCAGCTGTAGGTGTAGCTGTAATAACAGGAGTAGCATCTGTAATATCAAGTTTTACTGAACTAACTACGGCTACCGGATATCCTTCAGGAAAACGCCCATCAAGTCCCGAGGTAACTAAAACATCACCGACTTTTATATCAACGTTATTAGGCATAAATTCCAATGTTAAATCATTACTACATCCATTACCTACAGCAACCATGCCAATATCGTTTCTTAGCACTTGTACTGGTATTGCATGTTGATAATCACATACTAAAATTGCACGACTGGTTGATTTAGCTACTTCATAAATTTGACCCACAATTCCCTTTTCATCCACGACAGGTTGCCCAACATAAACACCATCTTGTGTACCTTTATTTACAACAAATTGGTAAACATAAGGATCAGTGTCTGTAAGTAATACTTGAGCAGCCATTTTATGTTCATCATGTCTTAAAGGTGAGCCCAATAATTCGCGAAGTCTAGCATTTTCATGTTTTAAATGCTCAAGTAATAATAGATCGTTTTTTTGTTGTAATAAGTCCGCATGTAAATTTGCATTTTCATTTATTAATGTTTCTCTTGTTTTGGACATCTCATAAAGAGAGTCAAACGACGACTTTGGTGCATTTGAAACAAAATATAGTGGCGAAATGATGGTATCTAAATAATAACGAATTTCTTTAAATGGTCGATAATTGACATCAAGTACAATTAGAGCCAAGGCTAAGGCCAGAGAAGTAAATAATTGTACACTAAGAGGCGAACGTTTAGAAAAAAGTAATTTCATTGTCCTTTACTTACCTTTTTATGCTCAAATTCTAATTATTCTAATATACGACTCCGCCGACACATTGTCGGCGGAGGAAAATATGAGATACATGCTTACTTTGCTTTATCAACATGAAATTAAATAACAATAAATTATTAATTACTCTTCACTAAATAGATCACCGCCATGCATATCGACCATATCTAACGCTTTACCACCACCCCTAGCAACGCATGTTAGTGGATCTTCAGCCACCACAACATGAATGCCAGTTTCAGCTGATAATAACTTATCAATATTACGTAATAAAGCACCACCACCAGTTAATACCATACCATGTTCTGAAATATCAGAAGCGAGCTCAGGAGGACACTGTTCTAATGCAACTTTAACCGCACTAACAATACCACTTAATGGTTCTTGGAGTGCTTCTAAAATTTCATTAGAGTTTAAAGTAAAGCTACGCGGCACACCTTCAGCAAGATTGCGCCCACGAACTTCGATTTCAAGGACTTCATCACCTGGATAAGCGCTACCAATAAAATGTTTGATTTTTTCAGCAGTAGCCTCGCCAATTAAAGCACCATAGTTGCGGCGAACATAGTTTATTATTGCTTCATCAAATCGATCGCCACCAATACGAGCAGATGCGGAATAAACAACGCCATTTAGTGAAATGACAGCAACTTCGGTAGTTCCACCACCAATATCAACAACCATTGAACCAGTAGGCGCAGATACAGGTAAATCAGCACCAATAGCTGCCGCCATTGGCTCTTCAATTAAATATACTTCACGAGCACCTGCGCCTAGTGCTGACTCTCGAATAGCTCGACGTTCAACTTGTGTAGCACCTACAGGAACACAAACAAGCACTCGTGGGCTCGGTCTTAAAAAGCTATGACTATGAACTTGACGAATAAAGTGTTGTAACATCTTTTCAGTAACAGAAAAATCGGCAATGACACCATCTTTCATTGGTCTAATAGCTGCTATATTACCAGGTGTTCGCCCTAACATTTGTTTCGCAGCATGCCCAACAGCAGCAACACTTTTTGGGGTACCGGTGCGGTGATCTTGGCGAATCGCTACAACTGAAGGTTCGTTCAATACAATTCCTTGCCCTTTTACATAAATAAGTGTGTTTGCTGTACCTAAATCGATCGATAAATCATTTGAAAACAAGCCACGAACTTTTTTTAACATAATAAAAACTCTTCCTAGAATTAATCTTGTTTAAGTATAATTTAGTATTTAAAACCACCATGGAATCAAAAAATAAATAATATTCTATTTATTTAGGATAAATAGAATATTATTTAATCCTTTCAAACCATAGTAAACCTTAATAGTAGTTGACAGTTAATATTGTATCGCATTTATAAAATAATACCTAGAAAATAGTATAACAAGTGTTTGTAAAGGAGATATATAATGACAAAAACTATTTTACAGTGTATTCTTCCGCGTTAATATTGAGTTACAACTTTATTACCGACTAAAGAATACCTTTAGCCGATAATAAGGATGCATTTAAATAATTGTTACTTATATCAAATAAACACGGTGTAATTCATGGATATACGCAAAATTAAAAAATTAATTGAATTAGTTGAAGAGTCAGGTATTTCAGAGCTTGAAATTTCTGAAGGTGAGGAATCAGTTCGTATTAGTCGTGCTGCTCCTACTACAAACTATTCGGCGCCAGTACAAAATATTCAAATTCCTCAACCAACTCCTGTTGTTGTTGCTCCAACCGTTCAAACAGAAGTTGTAACTGATAATGTGGTAACTGATGGTACAACAATTAAATCCCCAATGGTTGGAACTTTTTATCGTACACCGAGCCCAGAATCAAAAGCTTTTGTTGAAATTGGCCAAACAGTAAATGTTGGCGATGTGCTTTGCATCGTTGAAGCGATGAAAATGATGAACCAAATTGAATCAGAAAAAGCTGGTACAATAAAAGCCATATTGGTTGAAAATGGTCAACCAGTTGAATTTGATCAGCCACTATTCATTATTGAATAATCTGAATTTATTATTGACAATACGATTAAGAGATTGAATATGCTTGATAAAATTCTTATTGCGAATCGTGGAGAAATAGCTCTACGTATCTTACGAGCATGTAAAGAACTTGGAATAAAAACTGTCGCCGTTCATTCTACGGCAGATAAAGACTTAAAACATGTATTACTTGCAGACGAAACCGTCTGTATTGGTCCAGCAGCATCAGTAAAAAGTTACCTTAACGTTCCTGCATTAATTTCAGCTGCGGAAGTAACCGGAGCAGCTGCAATTCATCCTGGTTATGGTTTCTTATCTGAAAATGCAGATTTTGCTGAACAAGTTGAGCGATCTGGATTTATTTTTGTTGGTCCTAAACCAGATACTATTCGCCTTATGGGTGATAAAGTATCAGCAATTCACGCCATGAAAAAAGCAGGTGTTCCTTGTGTACCTGGTTCAGATGGTCCTCTAAGTAGCGATATTGAAATTAATAAACAAATTGCCAAGCAAATTGGCTATCCTGTTATCATTAAAGCTTCTGGCGGCGGTGGCGGTCGTGGTATGCGTATTGTTCGTGAAGAAAAAGATCTTGAACAATCAATTAAAATGACTAAGTTAGAAGCCAAAACTGCTTTCAACAATGATATGGTTTACATGGAAAAATTCCTTGAAAATCCTCGTCATATTGAAATCCAAGTACTTTCTGATGGTCAAGGAAATGCAGTTTATTTAGGTGAACGAGACTGCTCAATGCAAAGACGACATCAGAAAGTTGTTGAAGAAGCTCCTGCTGTTGGTATTACACCTAAAATGCGTAAATTCATCGGTGAGCGTTGCGTTAATGCATGTATCGAGATTGGCTACCGAGGTGCAGGCACATTCGAATTTTTATTTGAAAATGGTGAATTTTATTTCATTGAAATGAATACCCGTATTCAAGTAGAACATCCTGTTACTGAAATGATAACTGGAGTTGATCTAATTAGGGAACAAATTTTAATTGCAGCCGGCAAACCGCTTTCAATTAAACAAAGTGATATTGAAATTAAAGGTCATGCGATTGAATGTAGAATTAATGCTGAAGATCCCAAATCTTTTATGCCATCACCAGGAAAAATCACTCGCTTCCATGCTCCAGGTGGCTTTGGCATTCGTTGGGAATCGCATATTTATGCTGGTTACAGTGTCCCACCTTACTATGACTCAATGATTGGTAAATTAATTGCTTATGGTGAAACACGTGAAGTCGCTATAGCACGTATGAAAAATGCATTAGCAGAACTAGTTATTGATGGGATCAAAACCAATATTGATCTTCATATTGAAATTATGAACGACAGTGGTTTCCAAAAAGGTGGCACAAATATTCATTATTTAGAAAAGAAATTAGGTATTTATGAATAACAAAATAATCCCTATTTATTAGGGATTATTGCTTTATTTAAGTATCAATAAGGTGTGGGTAGAAACAAATGAAAAAATGGAAACGAAGTGCTGAAGAAATTTTAACTATGGGACCAGTGGTTCCGGTTATCGTTATTGAACGAATTGAGGATGCTGTACCACTAGCAAAAGCTCTCATTGCTGGTGGAGTGAAGGTACTAGAAGTAACGTTAAGAACAGCTTGTGCGATTGAAGCAATTAAGAAAATCATCAAAGAAGTTCCTGAAGCAATTGTAGGAGCAGGAACAGTAACTAGTGTTGAACAACTAAAACAGGTTACAGAAGCTGGTGTAGAGTTTGTTATTACACCAGGAATTACCGATGCTATTTTAGAAGCTGCAGTTGCAGGCCCTATCCCTGTTATTCCTGGTATTGCAACTATTTCTGAATTATTAAAAGCCCAAGAATATGGTTTAACGGCATTAAAATTCTTCCCAGCTGAAATCAATGGCGGAGTTGCTGCATTAAAGGCATTTTCTGGCCCTTGTGGATACATGAAGTTTTGCCCTACAGGCGGTGTGAATTCTAAAAACTACCGTGATTATTTGGCACTTAATAATGTACTATGTGTTGGTGGAACTTGGTTTATTCCAACGGATGCCATAGCAAAAGGTGATTTTACTAAAATCACTGAGATGGCTAAGGAAGCTGTTGCTGGTGCACAGTAGCTAATTATTATTCCGCCGATACAATATCGGCGGTTAATTATTATTTCCTAGCTTTAATTAACTTCTCAATCCTAGTCCACTATCAATCAGTCGCCATGTAATTACATAAAGTACAGTTACAAATAAAATAAGCATTGAAAATGTGATCCATAATGGCACATCTGACACTCCCAAAAATCCATAACGAAAACCATTAATCATATAAACAATGGGATTAATTTTCGATACCCATTGCCAAAAAGTTGGTAGCATTGTAATTGAATAAAAAACACCACCTAGATAAGTTAATGGTGTTAACACAAATGTTGGAATAATGCTTATATCATCAAACGTCTTGGCAAATACTGCATTGAGTAGACCAGCTAATGAAAATAAAATCGAGGTCAATAGCAATGTAAAAATAACAAACAACCAAGAATGTACATCGAAGCGAACAAAGAATAGCGATACAATAGTAACCAAAATACCCGTTAAAATACCGCGCATCACACCACCACCAACATATCCTAGAATAAGAATATTTGTTGACACAGGCGCCACCAATATTTCTTCAATGTTACGTTGAAATTTAGCACTAAAAAAGGATGAACAAACATTGGTATAGGAATTAGTAATTACTGACATCATTATTAATCCTGGAACAATAAATTCCATATAGCTAAAACCGCCCATGTCGCCAACACGAGAGCCAATTAAATTACCAAAGATAATAAAATAAAGAGACATGGTAATAACAGGTGGAATTAAGGTTTGAATCCAAATTCTTAAAAATCGGGTCACTTCTTTACGCCAAATACTTTTTAAGGCAATCCAATATAAATTATTCATTAATGCCACCTTTTTGTTTAGTATCACTATGCAACAGCTCAACAAATAACTCTTCTAATCGATTCGCTTTATTTCGTACGCTGATAACTTTAATATTTTGTTTATTTAATTGTTCAAATAATTGATTTAATCCATTTTGTTTATCTACTTTCACTTCCAACATCCCAGGCTCAACATCGAAATAATTATAGCCATTTAACTCAATCGGCTTAGGCGTTGCCACATAATCAATAACAATTGTTTCAGATTGGCTTTTCGCCAATAGCTCACGCATTGATGAGTTTGCTATCAATTTACCGCTCTGAATAATACCAATATTTCTACAGAGCATTTCTGCCTCTTCTAAATAATGTGTAGTTAAAATAATTGTGATACCTTGACGATTGATTTCACGTAAAAAATCCCACATAGAACGGCGTAATTCAATATCAACGCCTGCAGTCGGCTCATCAAGAATTAATAATTTAGGTTCATGCACGAGAGCTCTGGCTATCATTAATCGCCTTTTCATTCCACCTGATAGCAGGTTAGCTCGACTATGGCGTTTATCCCACAAATCTAAAACTCGCAAATATTTTTCGGCTCGCTCTAATGCGATTTTTCGGGGCAATCCATAATAACCACCTTGATTAGTAACTATTTGTAACACTTCTTCAAATTGGTTAAAATTGAATTCTTGCGGTACAATTCCTAATTGTTTTTTAGCATTTACAATATCGGTATCTAAGTCGTAACCAAAGATTTTTACTTGCCCACAAGTTTTAGTCACTAATGAACTAATAATACCTATAGTTGTTGATTTACCAGCACCATTTGGTCCTAGCAAAGCATAAAAATCGCCAGCTTGTACAGTTAAATCGATACCTTTTAATGCTTCTACACCGTTTTTATAAATTTTTTTGAGTGAGATTAACTCAAGTGCAGGAATTGATGGCATGAATATATCCTAAGTGAATCAATTGTTATTTTAATAATATGATATCATGTTTAATGAACCGACAATATAATCAATCATTGTAAAGAGCTTTTTAGTTTTATTTATATCAATATATATAAATTATAATTTCTAAAATAAAACACATATTATTAATTAAATACTAATAACGTATCTTTAATTATCAATCTGCGTCTAAGTTATTGCTTAAGGAATAAGTATCATGTTTAAGATTGGATTAGTTTCAGTATCAGATAGAGCATCAAGTGGCATTTATCAAGATGAAGGTATACCATCATTAATATCATGGTTGCAAACAGCACTGAAAACACCATTTACAACCGAAAACCATATTATTCCAGATGAACAAGTTGTTATTGAACAAACATTATGTGAACTTGTTGATAGTCAACATTGCCATTTAATTTTAACTACTGGCGGCACAGGCCCTGCGACTAGAGATGTAACCCCAGATGCAACATTAGCAATCGCTGATCGTGTAATGCCAGGTTATGGCGAACAGATGCGTCAGATCAGTTTACATTTTGTACCAACTGCTATTTTATCTAGGCAAGTCGGTGTTATTCGCAAAAAATGTCTAATCATCAACCTACCTGGTAGACCAAAATCAATTAAAGAAACACTTGAGGGTGTTAAAGATGATCAAGGTAATGTTATTGTGAGTGGGATATTTGCTAGTATCCCTTATTGTATACAACTACTAGAAGGACCTTATATTGAAACCTATGACCAAATAGTGAAATCTTATAGACCGAAGGATGCTATTAAATCAACACTTTAATTTTATGCATATTTAACGCATAATTATGTATATAATAATTGCTACTGATACATTAAAATTGGTCGTAGTTATTTTGATTTAATTATCAATTAGACTTTATTATGAGTCTTATAACGACATTTATTAGTAGTAAAGAGTAACAAATTAGAAGCCAAGGAACATTATGAAACAAGCTAATCTCACAAAAAAATTTAAAGAGATGCTTCGTCAAGAGAAGTTTAGTTCACAAGTAGAAATCGTACAAGCGTTACAAGAACAAGGATTTGATAACATTAATCAATCAAAAGTTTCACGTATGCTAACCAAATTTGGTGCGGTAAGAACCAGAAATGCAAAATCCGAAACGGTCTATTGTTTACCTGCAGAAATAAGCGTACCAACAACTAGTAGCCCATTAAAAAATTTAGTGATTGATATTGATTTCAATAGTTCAATGGTGGTGATACATACTAGCCCAGGCGCAGCTCAACTCATTGCTCGATTACTAGACTCAATTGGTAAATCGGAAGGTATTTTAGGTTCAATTGCTGGTGATGATACAATCTTTAGTACACCAACTAAAGAATGTACAGTAAAAAAATTATATCAAACCATTATTGAATTGTTTGAACGAGAGCTATAGATCTTTCCATTTTTTCTATATTACAACTAAATAATTTTTAACTTTTAACCTATTGACACAATTAATAAAATCGTTAATCCTATATAGTGCTGATTTCGTAACAGAAGTTGCAAAACGAAGAGGTGCATTACTCAGGTAAGTCATTTTAAGGACTGGAACCACTAATAAATGATCGAGGGGACGTAATGCCGAGGTTTGATTACCCATCCAGAAGTAATTAAATCGACTGCAAGGGCTGAATCCCTTGGGTTGTCACCTTAACAGGTGGAGCGCTTCATGGTTTGTACTTTTTTAATTGTAAATAGAACATGCCCGCTCTAACTCTGTTAAAAATAAAAATTTTTAATATGAGGAATCCATGGAAACATCATTTGTAATAGCTAAATTTGGTGGTACTAGTGTTGCCGATTATCCAGCAATGGTTAATAGTGCCAATATTGTAATAGCTAACCCTAACGTAAAGGTTGTTGTATTATCAGCCTCCGCTGGCGTAACAAATTTGTTAGTTGCATTAGCAGAAGGACGTGACGCTGAAGTAAGATCTCAACATATTGCGAAAATTCAATCTATCCAATACAACATTCTAGAACAATTACCTGAAAATCCAAAACTACGTGCTGAAATAGACCAAATCATTGCCAATATAGCCTCATTGTCAGAAGCGGCAAGCTTAGCAACATCACCTGCGTTAACCGATGAGCTTGTTAGTCACGGTGAAATTATGTCTTCAAAACTGTTTGTCGAAATACTAAAAGAAAAACAGAAAAAAGCCATGTGGTTTGACGTACGAAAAGTTATGCGCACCAATAATAACTTCGGTAAAGCAATACCTAAAATTGAAGATATTAAACAGCTTTGTTGTGCCCATTTAAAGTCACTAGACAATAGTTGTGTCATTGTAACACAAGGGTTTATTGGCAGTGAAAGTTCTGGAAAAACCACTACTTTAGGACGAGGCGGAAGTGACTATACAGCAGCTTTACTAGGTGAAGCATTGGGTGCAACTCAAATTGATATTTGGACTGATGTTGCTGGAATTTATACTAACGACCCTCGCATTACTCCAGCAGCTAAACGCATTGATGAAATATCTTTTGCGGAGGCGGCCGAAATGGCAACGTTTGGAGCAAAAGTACTACACCCAGCAACGCTAGTCCCAGCTGTACGTAGCAATATTCCTGTCTTTGTTGGTTCAAGTAAAGCACCGCAAGATGGGGGAACTATTGTTTATAGCACTAATAGTATCACATCTAAATTACCTGTCTTCAGAGCATTGGCGTTACGTCGTAAACAAACCTTACTAACACTAACCAGTTTAAATATGCTACATGCACAAGGCTTTCTTGCAAATGTGTTTACGATATTAGCCAAGTATAACATTTCGGTTGATTTAGTAACTACATCAGAAGTAAGTATTGCACTAACCATCGACACTACAGGTACAAACACCAACGGAAACAGTTTATTAACGAAAGAATTATTTGATGAATTATCAACCGTTTGTCATGTTGATATAGAAGAAGATTTAGCACTCATTGCTATTATTGGTAATAACCTAACCTCAACCAGAGGTATTGCAAAAGAAGTGTTTGGGGTATTAGACGAATTTATTATTAGGCTTTGCTGTTATGGGGCAAGTACACACAATCTTTGCTTATTAGCAAAAAGCAATGATGCCGAATCAATTATCAAAATTCTACATAAAACAATTTTCGAACAATAATATATTAAGGGAGATTAAACCTCCCTTTTAATTATGTTTAGTTATCTTCCTATATTCATCAAGTATATATTCTGAGTTAGAAACACCACAAAATACTTTACCTTTAATTAAAAATTAATAGGGCGTGTTGATCTTTCGTGATTATTTTTTAGACGGAATGATGTGAGTTATAATAATTCTGCAAAAAACAACCATAACTCGATTCATCATGCCAAGAACAATGCTAACAGATAAACGGTGGGAAAAGCTACTACAAATAATGAAAAATACCGGCCGAGTTTATAATAAATCCGAGCATCGGATGACGTTTGAAGTGAGCCTTTTCCGAATGAGAACCGGTATTCCTTGGCGAGATTTGCCAGAAGAGTTTGGTGAATGGAGCACCGTCTATAGACGATTTAATTTGTGGTCTAAAAAAGGAATATTAGTTGATATTTTCAAACATTTATCACAACTAGCGGATTTTGAATGGGTGTTCCTAAATGGCTCGATTATCAGGGCTCATCAACATAGTACAGGCGCTGCAACGGAGCATTGTGAGCTAATAGGTCAGAGCTGTGGTGGTAATTCAACTAAAATTCATCTTGCGGTTGATAGTGGTGGTTTGCCTATTTGTTTTGAGCTTTCTGAAGGACAACGACATGATATCACTTATGCAGAAAACCTAGTTGAAAAGCTCGATGAAGTCAATACAGTAATAGCCGATAAAGGTTATGACAGCGAGCTTTTTCGGTGCTTTGTTCGTCAAAAAGGCGGACGAACGGTGATTGCTAAACGTAATTATGGTAAGGATATAGATAAAAGCAGTATGGATAGGTGCCTTTATCGCTATCGTCATTTAGTCGAGAATGCCTTTGCTGGAATCAAGCAATATCGTTCAATATCAACTAGATACGATAAGTTAGAAAGGAATTATGCCAGTATGGTATCACTGGCATTTATGTTAATGTGGCTGCCAATGTATTGTTGAGTAATTTATGTACAGCAAAGATCAACAGCCCCTATTATCATTATCTATTAGTACATTTTGAAATCATTCGTTGACTATTAATTAATCGATTAAAGCTATTACATTGAACACTAACATCTGTTAGATTTTTTAATTTATTTGAGTAAACTATGCATAATTTCAATAAAAAAAGGAAATTATCATGGGTATTATAAGTTGGGTTATTCTAGGATTAATTGCCGGCTGGATTGCTAAGTTTTTTATGCCTCTAGGAAGTGTAGGGGTGATCAAAACTATTTTATTAGGCGTAGCAGGAGCCGTGGTGGGTGGGTATATTAGCACCTTCTTTGGCTGGGGTAGTGTAACTGGATTTAATTTCCCTAGTTTGTTAATTTCAGTACTTGGGTCGATTATACTCATTTATATCTATCGCCATTTAAAACAATAAGTTATTTTAATTTAAATTGGCGGGTAAACCGCCAATTTAAATAAGATTAAGGTTTGTATTTATAGTAAATCATATTTCTCATCATCAACCTTAAAAACATCTATACAAACTCAACAAATTTAATTCAGTTATATTGGTATATGCATTTTCTCAATTTTGCTTACAAAGTTCTTAATAAGTAATTTCGTCATATCCAGAATTTTGTTATATTATCTAACAAAATCCATCAATTTTACCCTGTAGATTATAATGTTAAAAATATTCAATACATTAACACGCGAAAAAGAAATATTTCAACCAATTACCCCTAATAAAGTTGGACTCTATGTTTGTGGAGTGACAATTTACGATCTTTGTCATATTGGTCACGGACGTACTTTCGTTGCTTTCGATGTTGTCGCACGTTATTTACGTTTTTTAGGTTACGATTTAACTTATGTTCGTAATATTACTGATGTTGATGACAAAATAATTAGACGTGCGTTCGAAAATGGTGAAACCTGTGATCAACTTACAGATAGAATGCTACAAGAAATGTATACCGATTTTGATGCACTAAATATTCGTCGGCCTGATATAGAGCCTCGTGCAACTCATCATATGTCACAAATCATCAAATTAGTTGAAGAGCTTCTCGAAAAAAAACATGCATATATTGCCAATAATGGTGATGTCATGTTTTCGGTAGACAGCGATCCGAATTACGGTATTTTATCTCGCCAAAATTTAGAACAATTACAAGCTGGTGCTCGAGTTGAAGTTGTTGATGTTAAACAAAATCCAATGGATTTTGTATTATGGAAAATGTCAAAACCTAACGAACCAAGTTGGGATTCACCATGGGGTAAAGGTCGCCCTGGTTGGCACATTGAATGTTCAGCAATGAACAGCTATCAATTAGGCAATCACTTTGATATTCACGGTGGTGGTTCAGATTTAATGTTTCCGCATCATGAAAACGAAATTGCCCAATCAACTTGTGCGCATAACGGTCAATATGTAAATTACTGGATGCACTCTGGTATGGTAATGATCGACCAAGAAAAAATGTCAAAATCACTCAATAATTTTTTCACTATTCGCGATGTATTAAAGCATTATGATGCTGAAACAGTACGTTATTTCTTACTATCTGGTCATTATCGTAGTCAGTTAAATTATAGTGAAGATAATTTAAAACAAGCAAGAATGGCACTTGAGCGACTATATACAGCCTTGCGTGATACTGATGCGAATCATCTATATACGACACCTGACAGTAATTATTATCGCCAGTTTTGTAACGCCATGGATGATGACTTTAATACACCAGAAGCTTATTCAACGCTTTTTGACTTGGCTCGTGAAATAAACAAAGCCAAAGCCGATAATAATATGCAACTTGCTAATGAATTAGCAGCTGAGTTACGTTATTTATCAGCAGTACTTGGATTATTAGAGCAAGATCCTGTTAAATTTTTACAAGGTGATAAGCAAGATGATGTTGATGTAGCATTAGTCGAAGCATTAATAAAACAACGTAACGAAGCAAGAGCAAGCAAAAATTGGTCTCAGGCCGATGAAGCTCGTGACAAACTAAATGCAATGAATATTGTTCTTGAAGATAGTGCAAACGGCACAACATGGCGCAAAAAAGCTAAAAGCTAACATACTTAGAATTGATATTTTGATTAATAGATAAGATACTACATTAAACAGTATCAACCTTAAAATAGCACCCACAAATCTGTGGGTGTTTCTATTTGACATCAATGTAAAATTTTATTAATCGAAGTTAAAATGCCACGCAAAATATTTAGTTCCTGTTGTTCAATACGTGCACGTGTAAATAATCGACGCAAACGCCCCATAATTTGTCCTGGATGATTGGCATTAATAAACCCTGTCTGTAACAAAGTTTGTTCTAAATGCTGGTAAAATCGCTCTATATCAGCATCTATAGGAAACTCAGTTTCAGCCATATTCTCATTTTCCTTTTCAGATTGCTGATCTTCAAGATTGAGCATTGACATGCGAATTTCATAACACAAAACCTGTACCGACATGGCAAGATTTAAAGAACTATAACTAGGGTTAGCTGGAATTCCAACATGATAATGGCACTTTTGCAATTCTTCATTAGTTAAACCAACACGCTCACGCCCAAATACCAAAGCGACTTGAGTATGGAGATTTGAGGCTTCTTGAATAATCTTATCGCCACACTTTTTGGGAGTTAAATATGGCCACTGTAAACTACGAGAACGCGCACTAGTACCAATCACTAAAGTACAATCAGCAATGGCTTGTTCAAGTGAAGAAAAGATTTGTGCATTTTTTATAATATCACTGGCACCTGCAGCTAACGAAATCGATTGAGAATCAGGCTTGATGATCGGATTAACTAAACAAAGGTTAGTTAATCCCATGGTTTTCATTGCTCTCGCAGCAGAGCCCATATTGCCTGTATGAGATGTTTCAACCAAAACAATCTTCACATTATCTAAATAACTCACATTGTCCTCATTATTGAAAATTACCTATAACATAGGATAAACTAAATAATTATTAATACAGTATATATTAAAACCATGGTAAAATCAGTTTCATCCCGTCCACATGTTATGCAATATTTAGTCAATGGAATTTATTTCAAAATTAAATTAATAAAAATTAGACAAAAGCAAAGATCTTATTGACGAGACTAAAATAATTTGCCAATGTAATAACAACATTAAAATTAACTTTGTTGATAAAAAATGAGGAGGTCAATTATGACTTTAAGTATTACCAGTAAACAAATGGATGTTACTCCTGCTATTCGTAGCTATCTAGAAGATAAATTTTCGAAGTTAGATAAATGGAGAGCACTGTTAATCAACCCTCATTTTATTTTATCGAAAGAACCAGATGGATTTATTGTTGATGCAACAATTGCCACCAAAGGAACTTCATTAGTTGCCTCTGCCAAACATATTGATATGTATGCTGCAATAAATGACCTTATTGATAAGCTTGAAAAACAACTTAATAAACTACAACACAAGAATGAATCTCGGCGTGCGGTTAACAGCATAAAAGACGCAGTATTAGAAGAAGAAATTTAATTCGTCAATTTTCTTGATTGAATAAAAAGGCACTTTGATGGTGCCTTTATTTTTTTGCTTGTTATAATACAAGCTATCTTTTTTAAATAACTAATAAAAAATGGCTACAAATCCTTTATTATCTTTGCGAAATAAAATTAATAAATTAGATAAAAAATTGTTAGAGCTTATTGCCCAGAGGCGTCAACTTTCAACACAAGTAATTCATACGAAAATTGAAGCAAACATTCCTGTGCGTGATATTGATCGTGAGCGTTCACTTATCAGAACCTTAATCAATGAAGGCAAAGACTATCATCTCGATGATATTTTCATTAAACGCTTATATCAATTAATTATTGAAGATTCTGTACTATTACAACAAAAAATCTTGCAAGAAAAGCTTAATCTCAGCACAATCACCACAGCCAAAGTTGCCTTTTTAGGCCCCAAAGGATCTTATTCGCATTCTGCTGCTCGCCGCTATGCTAGCACTCACTTAGATGAAATGATTGAATTAAGCTGTTCAACCTTTAAAGAGATTTTTGAACAAGTCGAAAATAGTGCCGTAGATTATGGTATTTTACCAATAGAAAATTCAAGTTCTGGCTCAATTAATGAAGTTTATGATTTATTGCAAAAAACTAATCTACATATTATTGGCGAGCTCTCTTTACCTATTGATCATTGTGTTCTTGCTATACAAAATTCACAGCTAGAGCAAATCGATACTATTTATAGCCATCCACAACCATTCCAGCAATGTAGTAATTTCTTAGAGAACTATCCTCATTGGAAAATCATATACTGCGATAGTACTTCATCAGCAATGGAAACTGTAGCTAAATTGAATCAACCTAATGTTGCAGCTATGGGTAATAAAGATGGTGGTGAATTATATGGGCTACAAGTCCTTGAACATAATTTTGCTAATCAAAAAGAAAACATTACTCGTTTTATTGTGTTAGCTCGTCAGCCAATAGAAGTATCTGCTCAAATCCCAGCTAAAACCACAATTCTCATGAAAACAGGTCAGCAAGCAGGTGCTTTAGTTGATGCGCTATCGGTATTACGTAACCATAACATTGTTATGACTAAACTTGAATCACGACCAATTCATGGTACGCCTTGGGAAGAGATGTTTTATATCGATTTGCAAGGTAACATTCATTCTTATGAAATGCAAACAGCTCTCAAAGAATTGGCATCAATGACTTTATATACTAAGGTACTAGGGTGCTATCCTAGTGATTCTATTGTTGCTGCAATGTAATGGCTATGACAATACAATACTTTTCGCAAGCTGTCCTGACGTGGTATGAACAATATGGCAGAAAATCGCTACCATGGCAGGTCGAAAAAAGCTCTTATCATGTTTGGTTGTCTGAAGTGATGCTACAGCAAACCCAAGTTGCAACGGTTATTCCTTACTTTAACCGTTTTATTGAGCACTTCCCACAAATAACAGATTTAGCAAAAGCGCCAATTGATGATGTATTGCATCTTTGGACAGGACTTGGTTATTATGCAAGAGCACGTAATTTACATAAAGCAGCGCAATTAATTGTGGATAAATTTAATGGCATGTTCCCTACAAAGTTCGATGATGTCGTCGCACTTCCAGGCATAGGACGCTCAACAGCTGGTGCAATTTTATCTCTTGCACAAAATCAACATTATCCAATTTTAGATGGCAACGTAAAACGTGTTTTAACCCGATATTTTGCTGTTGAAGGTTGGCCTGGTATTAAAACTGTCGAAAATAAACTTTGGCAATTAAGTGCACAAGTCACACCGAAACATAAGGTAGCAAAATTTAATCAAGCTATGATGGATATTGGGGCTATGGTTTGCACACGCACTAAACCTAAATGCTCCTTATGCCCATTGCAAACCCATTGTCTAGCATATAAAACCGAAAGCTGGCAACTCTATCCCACAAAAAAAACTAAAAAAGCCATTCCCAAAAAAACAGCCTATTTTTTAATGCTGGAATATGATCATACAATTTGGCTTGAAAAAAGGCCTCCGTCTGGTATTTGGGGAGGATTGTATTGTTTTCCTCAATTTTCAAGTAAACAAGCAATAACTGACTGGTTAAAAAAACAAGGTATCGAAACAACAGCACCAAAGCAACTTGTTGCATTTCGCCACACATTTAGTCATTTTCACTTAGATATCTTTCCTATTTATTGTGTCATTACCAAGTATACAAAAGGTTTTAATGAACATAGTGGCTATTGGTATAAACTAAAATCTAACAACGCAAAAATAGGTCTTGCTACCCCTGTTTATAACTTATTAAAACAAACAATTTAATCACGATTTATTATCAATATTGGTGCACTTTTTAGTGCATCATTATTATTCTTGTTTAACTATAATTTGCTAAGCACATTAGATCATACGGCTTTAGTTCAGTTTACTTATTTTATGGTTGGATTGTTATTTCTGGAATAGATTCTTAATTTATTAAGTATCATAATTGATTTTTATACTGAAACACATACTTACCTGAAAGTTTTTGACAGACACAATAATAACTAGATATAAGTTTAAATTAAATATGCATAGCATATTTAATCAGTTGCTTTTTTAATAGCTGACTATTATCAATAACATTCATACCAATTGTTCTTAACGTCTTTTTCAACAAATTATCACCATTAAACATATCTTGAATAGTTTGCATGGCCGTGAGCATAACTAACGCATCTTTGCGACGATTAAACTCAAATGATTTTAAATTTTTTACAAGCCCAATATCTTTATTAGTTTCGATTAATTGTTTAATGGTTGAAACTAATAAAGCAGAATCTTGAAAACCTAAATTTACCCCTTGTCCTGCTAAAGGGTGAATAGTATGAGCAGCATCGCCAATAAGTACTAACCGATGCTTAATAAATTGTTTAGCAAATCGCGCTTTTAATGGGAATACCATTCTAGGGTTAATTAACTGGCATTTACCGACTTTATCACCAGTCAACCGAAATAATTCGTTCGAAAATTCTGATTCAGAAAGTGAAGTTAAAGTTGACGCATTATCTGGTTTTGTCGACCAAACTAAACAACTTTTATTTACATTCCAAAGAGGAAGAAAAGCAATAATTCCATTGGGGTAAAACACTTGTCTAGCACAGGATTGATGAGGATATTCAGTTTGAACAGTTGTAATCACAGCATGATGAAGATAATCACGCTCAAGAACAGAAATATTTTCACTCCTACGCACCCAAGAATGAGCACCATCAGCCCCTATCATTAATTTAGCTTGTAAAACAGCTTTATTTGCAAGTGTCAAAAAGACAAAATCATCATTAAATGTACAATCAACTGCTTCATGGCTATAAATTTTAATATTCGAACAGTTTAAGGCAAACTGGTAAAGATAATGAGAAATGACATTATTTTCAATTATGTATCCAAGATTAGAATAACCGTAATCTTTGGCTTGGGCAGACAAATGAGCTTGACCATTTTTTTCCCATACACCTATCTCAGTAAATTCCTGTACACGGTTGCTATTGCATAAATCATCCCATATACCAATTTTTGAAAAGTAGCGCTGGCTAGCGCCATTAATAGCAGAAGCTCTAATACACATTTCAGCATGTGGCAAGAATTCATGCTGACAAATTTTAGTATCTATAATCGCAATGTTTAAATCACATTGGCTAAGTGCACAAGCAGTGGCTAAACCAATTAATCCACCACCAACAATTACTACATCAAATTGTAAATTCATACTAAATAAGTGCAACTATTTATTATCATCTAACTTATTATCACTTTTTGATTCAACTTCGTCATCATTCATCGCTTTTTTAAAGCCCTTTAATGCTAAACCAAGGTCTGAACCTAAATTGCGTAATTTCTTAGTGCCAAATAATAAAATTACCACGGCAAGAAACACTAAAAGGTGTGGAATACTAAAAGACATAATTAAATCCTCTCAACAAATATAACGCTCGGTTAAGATAAGCTTTAAAACAGATTTTACGGATGCTGATTATACTCTTTTTGTGAAGGAATTTCATGAATAGTTCAAGGATAAAAAAAGACCTGTATAAAACTATACAGGCCAACATGAAATATAAGGAATATAAGGAAAGAAAACAATGAAAAATCCTTACCCTGCTTATTATCCATTTTTTTTCGCTTTCGTCAACGTTTTTATTTGTTTTTAAGCTTATTTGATTATTATACAAAAAAAATACAAATTAAATAAAAACATATAATTATACAAAATCACACACCTAAAAAACATTTGATAAATATCAAATATTCTATAGAAAAGTATTTTTTATCACAAAAAAAAAGATTTTCAAAGAAAAACACGAACAACTAAACAGAAAAACAAAAACAATGATTTATCAAAAAAACCCATCATTTATTCATAAAAAAAAAGAAAAACAAGATAAAAACAAAAATATACAATCAAAAAAACGAATAAACAAGGAAATAAAAATAATTTAATGAATTTCCACGTCATTAACCTATACAAAAACATAAAAAAATGCATTATAATTAATAAACTTATGCAAGAAATAATGGATCAAAAATGAATACAATTAAAAATAATAATATTAAGACTTTTAAAGATAGACTATATAGCTCAATGCAAGGTTTATCTGTATCAGCCTTCGCTAAAAAATGTGATATGTCAGAAACAGTAATCCGAGATTATTTATCAGGTAAAACATATCCATCACTTACACGTTTAGAAGTCATTGCTGAAAAATGTAATGTTTCTTTTAACTGGCTTGCTACTGGACATAAATTAGAAGTATTAGACCCTAAAGACAGCGAAGAAGTGTATAACGAAAATATTTATCGTATCCCCGTATATAAAAAACAGTTACCAACAAAAGAAGAAGCGCAAAAAGAGCGTTTTGTTAGGGAAACGCCTCCGGTAATGAATTATCCTATTATTGAAGGTTGGGTTAAGCATCGAGGTTTGGATGCTAAAAAATTAATTATATACTGGGCTAAAGGTGATTTAATGTCGCCAGAAATCAAAAATAATAATGGATTAATTCTTAATACAGAAATAAATGAGATTATTGATGGCGCAATTTACCTAATTGAATATGAAGATATTACCTTTTTGAGAAAGATTCGTTTAACTCTCAATGGATGGTTGTTAATCTGCAATAATAACCAATATCCTACTATTGAAGTACCTAAAGCAGACTTTCAGAAATATCATATTGTTGGGCGAGTTGTACTTATTATTAAAGATATATTTTAAGACCAGTAATGGCTATATGTCAGCTTTCAAAATATAATCATAAATAGAGGAAATATTAAACATTTTTATTTCCTCTTCATTTTTTTAATATGTATAATATCGTAACAATTTTAGATATATATCTAAAATTTCATGTGACAAATTAATGCATAGATAATTTACATCTATTTGCACTACCCTCTTTTTATATCATTAATTATATTATCAATAGAAAACTTTATTATTTATCAGGCCGAATATGTATCGATTTTTTGAAAAATTAGTATCACCTTATCCAAAAGCTGAATCTCAATGTATGCCTAAAAATTTTTTTAATTTCATATGGCAATCAACTAAAGGAACTCGCTTATTTCTACTATTATTAATTATTCTTAGTGCATTCGCTGGCGCTTTTGAAGCTTTTTTATACGCAGCTCTTGGTAGAGTTATTGATTGGCTTGCAGCTGTTGAACCTAGCAAATTTTGGCAACAAGAAAAAACAACATTAGTAATATTAGCTTTAATCATCATAGCAAGTACAATTATTATTGGATTACAAACTATTATTAAACATCAATGCTTAGCCGGCAATTTCCCAATGCGAATGCGCTGGAACCTTCATCGATTGGTACTCAATCAAAGCATGCGTTTTTTCCAAGATGAATTTGCCGGTAGAATATCAGCCAAAGTCATGCAAACAGCGCTTGCAGTTCGTGATACTTGCTTTTTAGTGACGGAGATTTTTATCTATGTCTTTATATCGTTTATTACTATGGCAACAATCATCGGACAATTAGATCTTTGGTTATTAATCCCATTTATGAGCTGGTGTCTAATTTATGGTATTGCCATGTATTATTTTATTCCTCGTCTAAGTAAAGTTGCTAGCATGCAAGCTGATGCTCGTTCTACGATGACAGGAAGAGTAACCGATGCCTATACCAATATCATAACCGTAAAACTTTTTTCACATGCTGGCAATGAAGCAAAATATGCTAAAGAATCAATGGATGAATTTTTAGTCACTGTCAATAAACAAATGCGCTTAGTCAGTAGCTTTGAAATTGTTAACCATTTAATGTCTATTTTGTTGATACTAAGCACAACAGGTATTGCCTTATGGCTATGGAGCAATCAATTAATTGGTGTTGGTGCAATTGCAACAACAACCGCTGTAGCGCTTCGATTAAACGGTTTTTCACATTGGATTATGTGGGAATTGGCAGCCTTGTTTGAAAATATTGGTATAGTTAAAGATGGAATTAACACTTTTTCAGCCACTAAAACAGTTATTGATCAACCTAATGCAACATCACTTCGTGTTACGCAAGGTAAAATCGAATTTAAACACATCCATTTTACTTATGATAAAAAACAACACAATTCAATTATTGAAGATTTAAATTTAACAATCAAACCTGGTGAAAAGATTGGTTTGGTTGGTCGTTCTGGAGCTGGAAAATCAACGCTTATTAATTTATTACTTCGTTTTTACGATTTACAAAGTGGAAAAATTGTTATTGATGGACAAGATATTACTGCCGTTAATCAAGAAAGCTTACGCTCACAAATCGGTATGGTTACACAAGATACTTCATTATTGCATCGCTCAGTACGAGAAAACTTACTTTACGGTAACAACAATGCTTCTGAAGAAGATATGATAAAAGCTGCCCAAAGGGCTCATGCTGATAACTTTATTCAAACACTCGTTGATACAAGAGGTAAAAAAGGATACGACGCTTTTGTTGGTGAGCGAGGTATTAAATTATCTGGAGGACAAAGGCAACGTATTGCCATTGCTCGCGTCATTCTAAAAAATGCCCCTATTTTATTATTAGATGAAGCAACAAGTGCATTGGACTCTGAAATTGAACAAGCAATTCAAGAAAGCCTATACACTTTAATGGAAGGCAAAACCGTTATTGCTATTGCCCATCGATTATCAACAATCGCAGCAATGGATAGACTCGTGGTACTTGATCAAGGTAAAATCATCGAACAAGGGACTCATCAAGAATTACTGAACAAGAATGGTTTATATGCACAGCTTTGGAAACATCAGAGTTGTGGCTTTTTAGCCGATAATATTTAATTTGCAAAAAAATGTCGGGACTCATATAACTAAAAATAAAATATATGTGTCCTGACTACACTTTATTAATTAATAAAATTTTTATAGAATTCCGATTCAAATCGCATGACCGCACTATTTTTAGGCTCTCCCTTATTATCAGCTTGGTATCCCGATAATAGCTGCACAAATGCAACGTATCCTCCATCAGACTTTTGGATAAATCCAGCTAAGTTATAGCAACCTTGGATATAACCTGTTTTGGCTCTTATCGTCTCTTTAAAAGGTGCTTGATTAAAACTTTTTCGATTCTGCAAAGTACCGTCAACACCTGCAATTGGTAACATTTCAATCATTTTTAATTTTGTATTATTGGCTGCAATATATTGTAGAATTTCCATTAACTTATCAGCACTAACCAAGTTTAATCTAGATAATCCAGAACCATCAGCAATAACTAAATTTTCTAGATTTATACCTGCTTTTTTGCGTAAAATTTGCTTAACAGCATCACCACCATTACGCCATGTACCTTGAACATTATAATAATGAGCGCCTAAAGTTCTAAATATAGCATCTGCATATAAATTATTTGATTTTTTAAGCATAATTGTTAACAGTTCAGAAAGTGGAGCGGATTGACTAGAGGATAATAATGACAACTGAGCATTAGTCCTTTGGTTACGTTCAATAAATGATCCGGTATACGTTATTTCTTTTTGTTTAAGCTCATTTTTCAAAATTTTTGAAAAATATTCAACACTATCTATTACTGCAAATTTTAATGGCGTTTTATCCGCACTTACAGCAATGCATCCTGATAGATGGTAATGGTTTTTATCTGAATAGCTTACATCTAATTCACAATATTTATCATTTAAATCTTTACTATTAGCTGCAATCGTTCTGACATCACCTGTAAACATAATAGGAATGTTAGAAGAGACCGAAACAGAGGCTTTGGAACCGACCTTACCTGGAGTTATTATTGCATTAAAACAGTTATCTTCAATAATAGCAGCAGATGGCGGAGCACTATAACATGCAGTTAAGTTATTCCAAGACCAGCCAGATGCTTTATCATGACTTGTAAAGATTGAAGTATCTAAAATTATATTCCCTGAAATTTTTTCAATACCTTTTTGCTGCAAGGCTGCAATCATACTTTTTAATCGTTCACGAGTTAAAGTTGGGTCTCCACTTAATTGAATAATAAGATCACCATTTAACTGTTTATTACTTATTGAACCATTAGTTTGTATACGAGTTATAAATCGAAAATCGCTCCCTAGTTCAAGCTGAGCAGCTAACGCAGTTATCACTTTTTGAATACTTGCAGGCTGTTTGAACTGATCACTTTTATATTTTGCTAATGTTTTAGGATTACTCCCAACAGATTGAACCAAAACGGATAAATCACTTCCTTTAGATAAAGAAGATATATAGGGCTCGACTGGTTGTGCATTTAATAATCCTGAAATAAAAGGAAGAAAAAAGAAAATAATTATCCTAAATTTTGTCATAAATATTGGCTCAAAATATTATTAAACTAAAACAGTTAAATAAGATTTGCAAATATAACTTTTTTTGATTTTGCTAGCAATATATACTCTATTACTTTTATAAGTATTAATTACGGTTAAATTTGATAGACCCACTATTCAATTTATCTAATATCAATTAAAACTAGAAGAAATAAATATGATTAAAAGTTCATTAGGGTTTCCAATAGAAACCATGTTGGTATTTGTTGTGCTAGCCATAGCTGCAATTATTATTGATTTATATGCCCATCATAACAATAAGCTTATTAGTTTAAAAAATGCCATTATTTGGTCACTTTTTTGGATAATTATTGCATTGGGGTTTGCACTATTTTTATACATTCATCATGGCGCAGCCATAGCCAGCTTATTTATTGCTGGCTATGTCCTTGAAAAAGCATTATCTGTCGATAATTTGTTTGTTATTATGGCTATTTTTTCGTGGTTTTCAGTACCCAATAATTATCGTCATGGCTTACTTTATTGGGGAGTTATTGGTGCTATTATATTCCGCGCCATATTTGTTGTAATTGGAACAAATTTGTTATATTTAGGTCCTTGGATGGAGTTAATTTTTTCAATATTGATTGCTTGTACTGGAATAATAATGCTAAAAAATCAAGATAATAACCAAGACATAAAGGATTATTCAAATCACTTAACTTTTCGCATCGCCAAACGTATTTTTCCATCTTACCCTAAAATTGTCGGTCATCACATTTTATTGACCAAAAAACAACTTGATATAGAACTAGCAAAACCTGAGAACGGCAATTTAGTTGGTAAAATACCTAAAAGTATTTTTTATGCTACACCGCTGTTTTCATGTATTGTTGTAATTGAACTAAGTGACGTTATGTTTGCTTTTGATTCGGTTCCTGCTGTGATCGCTGTAAGCCAAGAACCGTTAATCGTTTATAGCTCGATGATTTTTGCTATTTTAGGCCTTAGGACTATGTATTTTATTTTACAAGCCATGAAACAGTATTTAGTTCACCTTGATAAAGCGATTATTTGTTTACTCTTTTTTATTGCTGGGAAATTAGCTTTAAATGCAAGTAATCACTTATTTGGATATGGTGTTGATATAAATCCAATCACCAACCTTTATATCGTTTTAGGCATACTAGCTTTGGGCATTCTTACTAGTATCATCTTCCGAAAAAAATAAAGTCTATAGAATAATATTGGCAGGTTTTCCTGCCATTTTTAGCATAAATTTATTGGCGTTTTAAAGATCGAATAAAATAGCTTACACCTAAAATAGCAAACCAAATAGGTGTTGCCACTAATGCCTGACGGGTATCCACCTCAAAAGTAAGTAATACAATCACGAAAGCAAAAAAAGCCAAACAAACGCAGCACATAAAAATACCACCTGGCATTTTAAATTGAGATTGTTCATGTAAGTTTATTTTTTTGCGACGATAAGCAATATAAGAAATAAGAATCATCGACCAAATAAACATAAATAAAATAGCCGAAATTGTAGTTACTATAGTAAAAGCTTCCATGACATTAGGCACTAAATAAATCAAAACAACTCCACCAAATAAACATGTGCACGAAAATAATAATCCATTAGCTGGTACTGAGCGACTTGATAATTTACCAAACGGTTCTGGAGCATCTTGTTTTTTGGCAAGTCCAAATAGCATCCTACTTGTTGAGTAAATACCACTATTAGCTGATGATGCTGCTGAGGTTAATACTACAAAATTAATAATACTTGCAGCAGCGGGTAAGCCAATTAAAGTAAATAATTCTACAAAGGGACTTTTGTTTGGAGAAATAAACATCCATGGCGTTACACTCATAATGATGATTAAAGCAAAAACATAGAAAAAGATGATACGCGCAGGCACTGAATTAATTGCACGAGGCAAATTTTTGCACGGATCAACGGTTTCTGCTGCAGTTGTGCCAACTAACTCAATCCCAACAAAAGCAAAAATAGCAATTTGAAATCCAGCAAAAAAACCCATACTACCATGAGGGAAAACTCCCCCGTATTCCCACAAATTCGAAAATGCAGCTGTGGTACCCGTTTGTTCGGAATGAAAAGCTGTCAAAATGAGTACGATCCCAATTCCTATCAATGCTAAAATTGCAATAATCTTAATCATTGAAAACCAAAATTCTGTTTCACCAAACATTTTTACCGTTAATAAGTTTAGTGTTAAAAGTAAGGCAACTGTTAATAACATTGGTATCCATGACTGCAGTTGAGGAAACCAATGTTGCACATATCCAGCAATTGCAATAACGTCAGCAATCCCTGTAATAACCCAACAAAACCAATATGTCCAACCAGTGAAAAATCCAGCCCAAGGGCCTAAAAGATCGTTAGCAAAATCACTAAAAGATTTGTACTTCAAATTAGAAAGAAGGATTTCCCCCATCGCACGCATAACAAAAAAAAGGATAAAACCAATAATCATATAAACAAAAATAATAGAAGGACCAGCAAGACTAATTGTCTTTCCTGAACCCATAAATAAACCAGTCCCAATTGCCCCACTGATTGCAATTAATTGAATATGGCGATTAGAAAGATTCCGCTTTAGATCATTTTTTGAGGATGTAATGCTCATCGCTATTATTTCCTTTTCATTTTCTATATTTCTCGATTTTTTAATACACTAGGACTATAAAGTCTATAGAATAAAATCGCAAGTTGAATCGTTATGAAAACTTTTTATGGATTCATAATAATTATCTGTAGTTTCTTATAATAGAATTGTGTAGCATAACTAGCTATATTACTTAACTTATTATAATTATTTTCCAAGATGAAAGAAAAAGATCGTTATTACCGTTTTTATTTTTTAAGTATTTTACTTGTTTTATCTATTTTCGCTGATAGCCAATACAATACAAATAAACCAATTAATCAAGGCCAACAATATAAAGATGGAAAATTATCTTTACCGCTTAACATAAATCATCCTCAATTAAATATCCCTGTCAATGTATCAGACTACATTATCCAAATAGCTAAAATTAAATCGTCATCCCCTTCTTTATATAAAAAAAATGAACATATTTATAAAGCAATAAATGAGTGGATTAGTCGTTCTTTAATGGTTGATGAATTTTACAAGGTTGGACTGAACAGTTACGAAATGGTTGGTCAAGATGGATATGGCAATGTACATCTGACAGGCTACTATACTCCGATAATCAAAGCAAGGCATCAACCAACAGCAGAATTTAAATACCCTATTTATAAAATGCCAGTTATTAGTGACGAAGAACAACTGCCAAATCGTGAACAAATTTACAATGGAGCTCTTTCTGATAGAGGACTTGAAATTGCATACAGTAATTCCTTAATGGATAATTTTATTATGGAAGTACAAGGTAGTGCCTATATTGATTTTGAAGATGATTCACCTTTAGTTTTCTTCAGCTATGGAGGTAAAAATAATTATGGCTATTCCAGTATAGGAAGATTATTAGTAGAACAAGGCGAAATAGAAAAAGAAAAAATTTCTATACAAGCAATCAAAGATTGGGCGAAAAATAAACATGAAAATCAAGTTAAAGCTTTACTAATTCAAAATCGCTCATTTGTTTTTTTCAATCCACAATATGATGCAGAGGTTACAGGTGCTGCTGAAATACCTCTGGTTGCAAATGCATCAGTCGCATCAGATACATCAGTCATTCCTTTAGGATCTGTAGTATTAGTTGATGTACCGCTTCTTGAAGACGATGGACAATATCGAGGCAGACGAGAAACTCGACTTATGGTTGCACTTGATGTTGGTGGTGCTATAAAAGGTCAACATTTTGACCTTTATCTAGGAATTGGAGATAAAGCAGGAAAATTAGCCGGATACTATAACCATTATGGGCGTGCATGGGTACTACAACCTTAAACTACTAACATCGACGGGATTTAAAGAACCTGTTAGAATAAACCATTACAAGCTGAATTAAGGATAACTCATGAGATTATGTGACAGAGATATCGAAGCATATTTAAAAAATGGTAAATTAAAAATAACACCACAACCTGCAACAAGCTGTATTAATGGTGCGACTGTTGATGTTAGATTAGGTAATCAATTTCGTACTTTTCGAGAACATACCACACCTTATATAGATTTAAGTGGTCCAAAAGAAGAAGTATCTGCAGTATTGGAACGAGTGATGAGTGAAGAAATGGTATTACCTGAAGGTGACGCCTTTTACCTTCATCCTGGCGAATTAGCATTAGCTG
The DNA here is from genome assembly GCF_046635565.1 of Gilliamella sp. BG7. Classification (NCBI taxonomy): domain Bacteria; kingdom Pseudomonadati; phylum Pseudomonadota; class Gammaproteobacteria; order Orbales; family Orbaceae; genus Gilliamella; species Gilliamella sp. BG7. Next base: position 141,473 of record NZ_JBIDFB010000002.1, read on the forward strand.
TAACCTTAGAATCAGTCACTATTCCTGATGATTTAGTTGGCTGGTTAGATGGTCGTTCATCACTTGCTAGATTAGGCCTAATGGTTCACGTTACAGCTCATCGTATCGACCCCGGCTGGCAAGGACAAATTGTATTAGAATTTTATAATTCAGGGAAAATTCCATTAGCACTTAGGCCTGGAATGACAATTGGTGCGCTCAGTTTTGAAACGCTAAGTGGTCCTGCAGCAAGACCATATAATCGAAGACTAGATGCAAAATATAAAGATCAATATGGTGCCGTTGCTAGTCGTATTGATAAAGATTGAATAATTGATAACCATAACGAAGGAAAATTAATATGATCAAAAAAATATTGGTTATTCTATTTACCTTAATTTTAGTCATAACAATTAGTATTGTTTCACTGATTGTTTTTGTTGATCCCAACAACTTTCGTGGGTTTATTTCCGATACTGTTAAAGATAAAACAGGATATGAATTAACTATTGATGGAAATTTACGTTGGCATGTATGGCCGCAAGTGAGTATTTTAACTGATTCAATTAAGCTAACCGATACAGGCGCTTCAAAACCCCTTTTAACTGCAGATAATATGAGATTGGATGTTGAGTTACTACCTCTTTTCGCAAAAAAATTATCAGTTAAAAATGTTTTTATAAAATCAGCAATCATCAGTATCACCAATGAAAGTAAAGGTGATATTGCAAAAAATGGTGCAAAAACACCATATAATACGACTACAAATAAACCGACTGATTCTAAAGATCAAAAAATATCATCTAATTGGAAATTTAGCTTAAATAAATTTGAAGTTACTGATAGCACTATAGTATTACAAAATAAGGATGATTTAATTAATTTTAGAAATATTAATCTAGTGGTAGAACAAAATAGTGGGAAAAATATTTCCATCGATTTAAAAGGTAATATAGATAAAAATCAACAAGATCTATCTTATTTGGTACATGCATATGTCGATTTAAATCAATTTCCAGAACAAGCATTAATCGATTTAAAAAAATTAGATTTCATTTATAAAGGTGTCGACAATTCAACAAAAGAGCTAAAAGGTAATATTAGCGGTATATTTAACTACCAACACCCGCAAATGTTACTTAAAAGTCAAAATTTATCTTTTTCAATTAATGAAAATTATTTTACTGCCGCAATAAATGCCGATTTAGCAAATAAACCATATATAAATTTGCAGTTAAATTCAGATAAAATCGATCTTACTTCGTTCTTGAAAACAGGTGAAAATTTAAATAAAGAAGCCAGTCCTCAACAAACTTCACCAGTAGTGTCGAATGTCACAAAGACCAATAATGAATTAAACTTTCTAAATAGTTTTAATGCCAAAGCTAAATTAAATATTAAACAGATTAATGCTAACGAAATAACATTAAATAATATTAATATTGATATGGCCAATGAGGAAGGTATTACAATATTTAAAAATATTAACTTTGATTTTGCTAACGGACATATAGCTGCAACTGGTATAGCCAATGGTAAACAAAAAAATACACTAATGAAGCTTAATACCAAAATATCCAATGTTGATTTAAACACATTTTTTAATCAATTAAATATAGCACATGATCTAGAGGGTTTATTTAACGCTACTGGAGATTTAGAAAGCAACAGCTTATCTGGTTCAAAAATCTTAGCCAACTTGCAAGGAAATTTGAATATGGTAGTGACTAATGCAAGGCTAAATAATTTAAATATTCAAAAAATCATTCAAAATGCAGCAACTCAATATTCAAAGGATATCATGACTCCTGAGAATCAAAAAAAATATACTGAATTTCATAAAATTTTAGCTGTTGCTAACTTAAAGGAAGGTAATTTGCAATTGTCGACATTAAATGCTAATTCTGAAACTCTTGATATCGTTGATGGCTCAGGGCGAATTGGTTTTTTAAAACAAGATTTAGATGTTAATTTAAACTTAAAAATATTAGGTGGCTGGAACGGTAAAAGTGAAACAATTAGTAAACTACAAAAGCTAACAATACCACTACGTATTTATGGTCAATTTGCTAATCTTCATTATCAAATTGATATGAGTAAATTAATTACCGATGCACTAACCGATAAATTACAAGAACGTTTAGACAAACTCCGCGAAAAATTAAAAACTCATGACTCTAAAGATAATTCAAAGTCTAAATCAAAAGCTACAGATATCTTAGGAGATCTACTAAGAAAGTAACAATAAAAAAGGTGAAGTTGAGTAAATTTACCTTCACCTTTTCATGTTTATACGCTAAACTTTTTATAGAATAAACTTGCTTAGATCTTCATCTGCAACAAGCTTATCTAAATGATCGCTTACATATTTAGCATCAATAGTTACAGTTTCTCCACCGAGTTCACTAGCTTCGAATGAAACATCTTCCATCAAGCGTTCCAAAACAGTATGCAACCTGCGGGCACCAATATTTTCATTTTGCTCATTTACTTGCCATGCTGATTCCGCAATTTTACGAATACCATCCGAGGTAAAATCGATGTTAACTCCTTCAGTTGCCATTAGAGCTTTATACTGAACAGCTAATGAAGCGTTTGGTTCAGTTAAAATACGCTCAAAATCCTCACTTGTTAGAGCTTGTAATTCAACCCTAATTGGTAATCTACCCTGTAATTCAGGAATTAAATCAGATGGATTTGCTGTTTGGAAAGCACCAGACGCAATGAACAAGATATGATCCGTTTTAACAGAGCCATGTTTAGTCGACACAGTGCAACCTTCAACTAATGGTAAAAGATCTCGTTGTACTCCCTCACGTGAAACATCTGGTCCCGACGAATTACCACGTTTACAAACCTTATCTATTTCATCAATAAAAACAATACCATTTTGTTCTACAGCTTCAATCGCTTCATGTTTAAGATCATCATGATTAACCAATTTAGCCGCTTCTTCTTCAATGAGTTGTTTTAACGCATCTTTGATCTTCATTTTACGTGGCTTTGTTTTTTGTCCACCTAAATTTTGAAACATTGACTGTAATTGATTTGTCATCTCCTCCATACCTGGAGGAGCCATAATTTCAACACCAATATTAACACCAGCTAATTCGATTTCTATCTCTTTATCATCAAGTGAACCTTCACGTAATTTTTTGCGAAAAGCTTGTCTTGCTGTTGAATTATTATCTTCAACTTGACCCCACCCATCTTTCGCTGGCGGTACAAGTACATCCAAAATACGCTCTTCAGCTAATTCTTCAGCTCGATTACGATTGCGTTCAATCGCTTCTTGACGAATCATTTTTACTGCAGAGTCAGTTAAATCTCGAATAATTGAATCAACTTCTTTACCCACATAACCAACTTCGGTAAACTTAGTTGCTTCTACTTTAATAAACGGTGCATGTGCTAATTTTGCTAAACGCCTTGCAATTTCAGTTTTACCGACACCAGTTGGTCCAATCATAAGTATATTTTTGGGCGTAACTTCATGACGCAATGTTTCATCTAATTGCATACGGCGCCAGCGATTACGTAGTGCAATTGCAACAGAACGTTTCGCTTTTTCTTGCCCAATAATATGTTGATTCAGTTCGCTTACAATTTCACGAGGAGTCATTTCAGACATAATTAAATTTCTCTTAAATCAGATTAATAATTAAGTTCTTCGATTGTTTGGAAATTATTAGTGTAAACACAAATATCACCAGCAATCGATAATGATTTTTGCACAATATCATGTGCAGAAAGTGAGGTATTATCTAGTAGAGCTCTTGCTGCTGCTTGCGCATAAGGACCTCCAGAACCAATAGCAATTAAATCATCCTCTGGTTGGATAACATCACCAGTACCAGTAATAATCAGTGATGCACTTTCGTCAGCAACAGCAAGTAAAGCTTCTAATTTACGAAGCATTCTATCTGTTCGCCAATCTTTAGCAAGTTCAACAGCGGCTTTGGTTAAATGGCCTTGGTGCATCTCTAATTTTCGTTCAAACAGTTCAAATAATGTAAAAGCATCTGCAGTACCGCCAGCAAAACCTGCAATCACTTTGTTATTATATAAACGACGTACTTTACGGGCATTACCCTTCATAATAATACGTTCGCCTAACGTAACCTGTCCATCACCACCAATAACGACTTGCCCCTCACGACGGACACTGACAATTGTTGTCATATTCTGCTCCTTCTTTCACTTAAATAACTTAATTCGGAATGAATAGGCTATATATTGGGATGTTTAATGTAATTTCAACATTTTAATTTAGAGATATTGACAATTTATTTTGATTAATATTTTTCAGGAAATAAAGTTTTCCTGTATAAGACTATTTTGGTTGAAAATCAATTATCATTGTTTTTACTTGGTTATAAAATGAACTATTCGGCTTTGGAATTACAGCTTGTTTAGTTGCAGAAAGCGCTTCTCGGCATAATGAGCCATCACCACCTTTCGCACTAACATTAAGTAACAAGCCATCGGGTGCAATTTGAATTTCTAATACACAATTTCGACCACTATATAATTTATTAGGATTAATAAATTTATTGCTAATGGCATTTTGAACTAAGGATTTATATTTATCTATTTCCCCATCTGAAACACCTTTACGGCTAACTGTACCTCCTGATGGGCTAGACGTGCCTGATGTAAGCCCGCCTAGTAACTTATCAATTTCTTTATCTTTTTTTGCCTGCGCTGCTCTTTTTGCTTTCTCAGCTGCTTGTTTTTTTGCTTGCTCTTCTTTTTGTTTAGCTAATTCTGCTTGTTTTTTTTCATTTTCAATTCTTTGCTTTTCTAACAACTCTCGCTCAGCTTTTAATTTAGCTTCTTGCTCGGCCTGTTGTTTAGCTAATTCCGCTTGCTGTTGCTCTAAACGCTTTTTTTCGGCTTGTCTTTGTTGCTCTTCTAACTGTTCTTTAGCTTTACGCTCATCATCTTCTTTTTGTCTTGCAATCCGTGCAGCCTGTGCAGCTTCTGCTTCTTTCTTTTGTAGTTCTTCTACTTTTAAGCGCTCTTTTTCTAACTCTTTGAGTCGTTGCTGTTGAGCTAGTTGTTGTTCTTGTAGCGCCTGAGTCTGCTCATCTATTTGTTGCTGCCTTTGCTGTTCAGCTCGTTTTTGGCTAATCTGTGTTTTAAGTTGTCTTTCATATTGTTCGGCCATTACAGAAGAATCAACCATAATAGCATCAATAGAGTTACCATTAACGCGACCATAATTAATATCATTATTATACATAACTCGGTAACCCAAAATGATAATTAAAATTATATGCAATATAATGGATATTACAATAGCTATACTTAATTTAGAATTTGGCTTATAAGACATTGCTGACATATTGTTATATAATATTGTTTAAATTGGTTGAGTCATTAACCCTACAGACTTAACACCTGCAGATTGTAGTAAATTCAACGCTTTTATAATTTCTTCATATGGAACATCTTTAGCTCCACCAACTAAAAAAATAGCCTTTTCATTAAGCGACATCTGTTGCTTGACTTCTGCAATAATTTTTTCTTGTGGTAAATTGTCTTGACGATCCTGCTCAATGATCAGTGCATATACACCAACTCCAGATACTTCAATAATAATTGGTTTAGTTTCTGAAGACGAAACAGTTTTTGATTCCGATGCTTCAGGTAAATCAACTTCAACACTTTGGCTAATAATTGGTGCTGTTGCCATAAAAATAAGCACTAATACTAATAGTACATCAAGTAAAGGTACTATATTGATCTCAGATTTAGTCGAATAACGAGAACGTCTGCTTCTACTCATAATTATTTCCTAACAGCAACTGCTTGGCGTTGTAAAATTGCAGAAAATTCATCAATAAAGTTAAGATAGCTTTGTTCAATTCGACTCACACTCAATGATAAACGATTATAAGCAAGTACGGCAGGAATAGCAGCAAATAGACCAATTGCGGTTGCAATTAATGCTTCAGCAATCCCTGGCGCAACCATCTGTAACGTTGCCTGTTTAACTGCACCTAAAGAAATAAATGCATGCATAATCCCCCAAACAGTACCAAATAAGCCGATATATGGGCTAATAGAACCCACTGTACCCAAAAAAGGTATATGTAATTCTAGAACATCAAGCTCGCGATTCATAGCTAAACGCATAGAACGTGAAGCTCCATCTAAGGCTGATTCGGCCATATTTGGATTAATTTTGTACAGCCGTGAGAACTCTTTAAAACCTGAATAAAAAATATGTTCTGTACCGCTAATATCTTCTTTATAAAATTTCGCTTTATCAAATAAAACATTCAAATCATCAGCGGCCCAAAAGCTATTATCAAATTGCTCAACTTGCTTTTTAGCCTTACTTAAAATCTTAGTCCGTTGAAATATAATAGCCCATGATATAACAGAAAAAGCAAGTAACAATAACATAACACATTGCACTAACAAGCCCGCTTGCAAAAAAAGATTAATAATATTCAGATTTTCCACTTATATAAACTCCAAAACTAATAACTTAGGAAGCCCACAAGGCTTCATCTTAGTGACATCTACACAGGCAATAAGAACATCTGCCGTGCTAATAACTTGTTCATTTTGATTAAAAATAGTCTGTTTAAAAATAATAGACGCCTTGCGAACTTGAACAATCCTAGAACTAATAGTCAACATATCATCTAAACGAGCCGGAAAATGGTAGTTAATCTCAATCTTTTTGACCACAAAAGCAATATTTTCTTGTAATAACGTTTGTTGGCTAATGCCAACTTGTCTTAGTACTTCAGTCCTAGCTCTTTCAAAAAAGGCTAGATATCTAGCATGATAAACTACTCCGCCAGCATCTGTATCTTCATAATAAACTCTTGCACACCAATTGAATTGTTTCATATCCATATCGCACTAAATAAATTTGGTGCTATTATATCTGAATATAAATTTCGCTGCACTATGATATAAAAAAGAAAAAATGAAAACAATTATCATTTTCATTTTTTCTTAACAATTTACTTACTAACATAAAAGACAACTCTTGCCACCTTTAATATTAATTTTTAATTAATATTATTTGTTATAAGATTCTTTTTCGCTGTTTCTTTCAACTAACAAGCCGGTAACAACCGATAACATACATGCAGCAATAATTCCTATAAACCATAAAACGTAATACATAATATTTCCTTAGTAAAGAGAATGTTTATTATTTTCGATATGATTTTTATCCAATCTCCCAAACATTTTTATATAGGACCAAATGGTGTATAAAAGAATAATAGGTAAAAAAATAAGAACCACAATAAACATAATATTAAGTGTTAATTGACTTGAAGATGCATCCCATATAGTTAAACTAGCATCTGGCATAATGCTAGAAGGCATAATAAATGGGAATGTTGCAATACCATATGTAAATAAAACGCAGATAATTGTCAATGCTGATGAAATAAATACTAATGCATTTTTATTTAGACTAGAAAAAAGAATAGTCAATAATGGTAACACTATACCTAAAGTAGGAACTATCCATAAAATAGGATAATCCATGTAGTTGGCTAACCATGAAGAATCTGTAGAAACTTTTTTAGTCAATGGGTTAGATACAGCATTATAATCAATTACACTGGTAATTTCATAACCATGAATACCAAATGCAATCCAAACTCCAGCTAAAATAAATGCAATTAACATAACTAAACTGGCAATTTGTGTAGCCTTTCTAGCTCTTAAATAAAGTTCACCCGATGTTTTCATTTGTAACCATGCGCCACCATGAGCAACAAACAACATTAAGCTCACAACACCTGTTAATAGCGCAAAAGGATTAAGCAAACCAAAGAAGTTACCATCATAAAAAACACGATAAGAGTTATCAAATCTAAAAGGAATACCTTCTAATAAATTACCAAATGCTACACCGAAGACCAATGCAGGTACAAAGCTACCTGCAAAAATGCCACCATCCCATAAATTACGCCATTTAGAGTTTTCCAGTTTACTACGATAATCAAAACCAATTGGTCTAAAAAATAGTGCGCAAAGAACTAACATCATTGCAATATAAAAACCTGAAAATGACGCAGCGTATACCATTGGCCAAGCTGCAAATATTCCTGCACCAGCAGTGATTAACCAAACTTGGTTACCATCCCAGTGAGGAGCAATTGCATTAATCATAATACGACGTTCTGTATCAGTTTTACCAATAAACGGCAATAAGATACCGACCCCCATATCAAAACCATCTGTTACAACAAAACCAATTAAAACAATACTAATTAGTACCCACCAGATGACGCGTACAATTTCGTAATCAATCATTGTGTATACTCCCTATGCCCTATTCTGTTACCTGTTGCGTTTTTTCATAATGATAGTTGCCTGTACCCAAAGAACTCGGTCCTAAGCGAGCAAACTTAAACATTAAGAATAATTCAGCAATTAAGAACAGTGTATAAAGTCCACAAATAAGTACCATAGTGAATAACACTTCACCTGCTGTTAATGATGAATTTGCTACTCCAGTTGGTAAAATATCTTGAATTGCCCAAGGTTGGCGACCATACTCCGCAACAAACCAACCTGATTCACATGCTAACCAAGGAAATGGTAAAAAAAGAATTAATAAGCGGTGTAACCAAAGTTTTTCACCAATTTTATTTTTATAAGTTGTCCATAAAGCCAATCCAGTACCAAGAATCATTAACACGCCAAGACCGACCATAACTCTGAAAGCCCAAAACAGAGGCCACACGGTAGGGATAGAGTCTTCTGTCGCAGCTTTAATATGTTCTTCAGTCGCTTGAGGTATAGTCAAATTATCACGATCAGTAAAACGTTTAACTAAATAACCATAACCTAAATCAGATTTATTATCTTCAAAAGCTTTCAGTACTGTAGGATCTTGATTACCCTGATGGATTTTCTCCAAATTACTATAGGCTAATATTCCATTGCGAATCCTTGTTTCATTATTTGCTAAAATGTCTTTTAATCCTGTTACTTGAGTATCAAGTGAACGAGTGGTCATTATTCCCATAGCATACGGGATCTCTATTGCAAACAAGTTTTCTTTATTACTTTGAGATGGAAATGCAATAACATTGAATGATGCTGGGGCAGGTTGAGTTTCCCATTCAGCTTCAATTGCAGCAAGTTTAGCTGGCTGAACAGTTGTCATCTCATGACCTGCTTCATCGCCCATAATCGCCACAACAATCGATGTGATAAATCCAAATGTAGCCGCAATAGCGAAAGAGCGTTTAGCGAAAGCAACATCACGTTTTTTTAGCAAATAGTAAGAACTAATGCTTAAAATAAATATAGCTCCTGTCAGATAACCAGCTGCAACGGTATGAACAAATTTATATTGAGCAACTGTGTTAGTAATCAATTCATAAAAGTTAGCCATTTCCATGCGTGAATTAATAGGATTAAATTCAGAGCCTACTGGAAATTGCATCCAACCATTAGCAACTAAAATCCAAAGAGCTGAAAGGTTAGAACCAAATGCAACACACCAAGTCACCATTAAATGTTTAACCCGACTTAATCTATCCCAACCAAAAAAGAATAAACCTACCATGGTTGATTCTAAGAAGAATGCCATTAAACCTTCCATTGCCAACGGCGCACCAAAAATATCTCCCACATAATGTGAATAATAAGACCAGTTAGTGCCAAATTGAAATTCCATGGTTAAACCTGTTGCGACACCTACTGCAAAGTTGATACCAAACAGTTTACCCCAGAATTTTGTCATATCTTTCCAGATTTGCTTACCACTAATAACATATACAGTTTCCATAATTGCTAACATGAACGCCAATCCTAGCGTTAATGGAACAAAAATGAAATGATACATTGCAGTAAGAGCAAACTGGAGGCGTGAAAGTTCTACTATATCTAGCATAAACGCTCCCTAATTCTTAAATGCTCATAAATTTTTACGTTAATGACGAGTATTATACACCGATAACTACAGAATGAAATTGATATATGTCAAAAAAAATTACATTTTAATATGCTTTTTTACTTCATTGCCGATATTGGTAAGACTTGTTACAACTGTAATACCTGCAGATTGCAAGGCTTTAGATTTTTCTGCGGCTGAACCTTTCTTTCCAGAAACAATTGCACCTGCGTGCCCCATGCGTTTTCCTGATGGTGCTGAAACACCAGCAATATAAGCTATTACAGGTTTGGTTACTTGTTTTTTTATATATTCAGCTGCTTCTTCTTCGGCACTACCGCCAATTTCGCCGATCATAACAATAATTTCAGTTTTAGGATCTTGTTCTAGTAACGCTAAAATAGAAATAAAATCACTACCAGGAATAGGGTCACCACCAATACCAACACACACAGATTGCCCTAAACCAATATCAGTTGTTTGTTTGACTGCTTCATAAGTTAATGTTCCTGAGCGAGAAACGATCCCAACCTTTCCTGCCCGATGAATATGTCCTGGCATAATACCTATTTTACACTCATCAGGAACAATAATGCCAGGGCAATTTGGTCCAATCATTACAACATTGTTTTGTTGTAATTTTGCTTTAACAACAAGCATATCTAAAGTTGGAATACCTTCAGTAATACAGACTATTAGTTTAATACCTGCATCAATTGCTTCCAAAATAGAATCCTTTCCAAATGCTGCTGGCACATAGATAACACTTGCTGTTGCGCCAGTCGCAACAACCGCTTCTTTAACAGTGTTAAAAACGGGCAGGCCTAAATGGGTTGTTCCACCTTTACCCGGCGTCACGCCACCAACTAACTTAGTACCATATGCAAGCGCCTGTTGAGAATGAAAAGTTCCTTGACTACCAGTAAATCCTTGGCAAATAACTTTGGTTTCTTTATTAACTAAAATTGACATAATAACTATTCTCCATGCGACCTATTCTCAAGCAACAGCAATAATTTTTTGGGCAGCATCTATTAAACTTTCTGCAGTAATAACATTTAATTTGCTTTCAGCTAAAATTTCTCGAGCAAGTTGTGCATTGTTACCTTCAAGGCGAACAACGACAGGAACAGTAAGACCTATTTCTTTAATTGCACTGATAATTCCATCGGCAATTAAATCGCAACGAACAATACCTCCAAAAATATTGACTAAAATCGCTTTCACGTTTTTGTCAGATAATATTAACTTAAATGCTTCGGCAACACGCTCTTTCGTTGTGCCACCTCCAACGTCCAAAAAGTTAGCAGGCGAACCACCATGTAGTTTAATAATATCCATAGTTGCCATCGCAAGACCTGCACCATTAACCATACAACCAATATTGCCATTTAAAGATACATAGCTAATACCTTGTTTTGCGGCAATTGACTCACGTTCGTCTTCTTGAGTTGTGTCCCTTAAAATATTTAAATTAGGATGTCTAAAAATGGCATTATCATCTAACACAACTTTTGCGTCCAAACAAATTAGTTCATCGGAATCAGTAATCACTAATGGATTAACTTCAGCTAATGAAACATCATTTTCTAAAAATAATTTTGCAAAATTAATAAATAACTTTGTAAATTGATTAATTAATTTACCTGTTAATCCCAATTTGAACGCAAGTTCACGCCCTTGGTAAGCACAAGGGCCAGTTAAAGGATCTAGCGAGGTTTTATGAATTAAATATGGGGATTTTTCGGCAACACTTTCAATATCAACGCCACCTTCTGTCGAGGCCATAATTACAACTCGCTTAGAGCTACGATCGACCACCGCTCCTAAATAGAGCTCTTTCTGAATATTAGATGCTTTTTCAATTAAAATCTTATTAACTGGCTGCCCCTTATCATTGGTTTGATAAGTAACCAGATATTGTCCTAACCATTTTTCAGCAAATTGCATTATTTCGCTATAGTTTTGAGTACAAATAACACCACCTGCTTTACCTCTTCCCCCTGCATGAACTTGACATTTAGCAACCAAAGCATCTGAAGTCTTCCCAGAAGATAATTCAGCTAATGTATCTTGTATTTCACCAATTGAATTACAAACGTACCCTTCTGGTACGGGTAAATTATATTGTTTAAAAAGATATTTAGATTGATACTCATGCAAGTTCATAATGAAATCCTACAACCTAAGTTAATATAAAAAATAGACAATAATTTTAATGCAAGATGAATAAATTGTATAGTACATAATAAGTTATGTTCTGTGTAATTTAGAATTATTGCTGATAGTAAGTGACAATGATATACTCCTAAAATATTTTAATATCGTAAATAACAAGGTACAAATATGAAACAAGTTGGTATTTTTTTTGGGAGTGACACAGGCAATACAGAAAATGTAGCAAAGCAAATTCAACTCATTTTAGGTAGTGATAAAGCTGAGCTTTTCGACATTGCAAAAACCACTAAAGAAGACATTGAACAATATAATTACCTATTTTTCGGTATCCCAACTTGGTACTATGGTGAATCTCAAGCAGACTGGGATGACTTTTTTCCTAATTTAGAAAAAATTGATTTTAGCGGTAAAACAGTGGCTATCTTTGGTTGTGGCGATCAAGAAGATTATGCTGAGTATTTCTGTGATGCCATGGGAACACTTCGCGATATTATTGAGCCCAAAGGAGCGAAAATTGTTGGTCACTGGTCAACCGAAGGTTATAGCTTCGAAGCATCTAAAAGTTTAGTTGATGACACCCATTTCGTTGGTTTAGCCATCGACGAGGATCGTCAACCAGAATTAACTGAAGAACGTATTAACAATTGGGTAAATCAAGTCAAAATCGAAATGAAAATTTAATCTATTGGAATGATTTCTTTTATTTACCGTACACAATTCCTATAATGGGTAATTATCAATAAATTAATTGGAAAGTAATATGACAAATCATGATAATGATAATAATGAAGCACTTAAAAGCGCGGGTTTAAAAGTTACATTACCAAGATTAAAGATTTTAGAATTATTGCGAGATCCTTCATGCCAACATATTACCGTAGAAGATCTTTATAAAAAACTACTTAATATGGGGGAAGAAATTGGACTTGCAACCGTTTATCGTGTTTTGAATCAATTTGATGATGCTGGAATTGTTACTCGCCATAACTTCGAGGGTGGCAAAGCAGTTTTCGAACTAGCAACACAACAACATCATAACCATTTAATTTGTTTAGATTGTGGCGAAGTATTCGAGTTTCGCGATGATATTATCAATGCTAGACAAAAAGAGATCGCTGAACAACATGGTGTTAATTTAACTTTCCACAGTTTGTATTTGTATGGACATTGTCAATCGGGCGATTGCAAAGCTCATCCTGAACTTCATCACAAAAAATAAGCCTATTCAAATAGGCTTTCTACTTATTTAGTAATGTATCAATTCATCTATTGTGCTAGGATAACAATTAAATGAAACAACTTTTAAATTTTATTCCTCTTATATTCTTTTTTGTATTTCTAACCATGTATGATGTCTTTGTTGGCGTTCAAGCATTAATGATCGCTGCTACAGCATGTTTTCTTCTGATTCTTATTTTATATAGAAAACTAGATAAAGTAGAGCTAATTTCTTATCTGATGGTTATGGTTTTTGGTGGATTCACACTCTATATGCGTGATCCCAATATTATTAAATGGAAAGTGACTATTGTTAATTTCTTATTTGCTTCAGCCTTATTAATTAGCCAATTTATTTTCAAAAAAAACCTACTTCAAACAATGCTAGGGAAGGAAATACGATTAGAGATAACCATCTGGAATAAATTAAATTTATTATGGATTTTCTTTTTTATATTATGTGGTGCTTGTAGCTTAGGTGCTACCTATTACACCTCAGATGATTTCTTTTGGATATTTAAAGTATTTATTTTACCTGGCGCATCCTTACTATTATCATTAATATCAGGCATCTATATCTATAAAAATATGAATAAAAATACAAACAATAAATAAATTGTACATACGGAGTATTTTAGTATGACACAAAATATAGCCCCTAAAGGTCAATTAGTACTTAGAACGCTAGCAATGCCTGCTGACACTAATCCGCATGGTCACATTTTTGGTGGATGGATAATGTCTCAAATGGATCTTGCCGGTGGTATTTTATCAAAAGAAATAGCAAGAAATCGAGTTGTAACAGTAAATGCTAGTAGTATTACATTTTATAAACCTGCAATGGTAGGAGATGTTGTTTGTTGTTATGCACATTGCATCAAAACTGGAAAAACCTCTATTACAATTGGTATTGAAGTTTGGGTTAAAAAAGTAATTGATACATCTGATTCAACACAACGCTTTTGCATAACAGATGCCGTATTCACATATGTTTCAGTAGATAAACATAACAACCCAAAGCCATTACCTGAAGTATTTCAGAATTATGATTGTACTAAAGATTCAATAACTAAATTAAACCTAACTGATAGCTAATGAAATATGCAATTTACCTCATTCCATGCATTAATTAGTACCTTAATTTTCCTTGTTTATTGGTTGATCGTCGTATCAACAACATTACGGATTGTCTTTAAGCGAAGACCTACAACTTATGTTATTGCATGGATGCTGGTTATTTATATTTTACCACTTGTCGGTGTGATTCTTTATTTCTTATTGGGTGAAGTTCACTTAGGTCAGCAACGAGTTAAACGCGCACAAAAAATGCGCCCAGCTATTTCCAAGTTTATTAACCAACTAAGTAACTTTCCCGACATATTCACCAATAAAGTTAGCCAAGTCAGTAGACCGATTTTTCAACTTTGTAAACATCAAACTGGTCTTGATGGAATTAATGGCAATCATATTGAGTTGCTGAGCGAAACAAACATAATTTTTGACCGTTTAATTGATGATATAAATCATGCAACATCAAATATCGAAATGGTATTTTATATATGGAATGAAGGCGGTCGTGCTGATGATGTCGAGCAAGCACTTATTCAAGCAAGTAAACGAGGTGTAACTTGCCGATTAATGGTTGATTCTGCCGGTAGCAGGCATTTTATTAAAAGTAATGCTAGTAAAAGAATGCGTGATGCTGGCATCATGATTGTCGAAGCATTACAAGTAAATTTACTTCGTTTTATGTTTAGGCGATTAGATTTACGTCAACACCGCAAAGTAGCTATTATCGATAACTATATATCTTATACTGGTAGTATGAATATTGTCGATCCGCGTTTCTTCAAACAAAATAAACATGTTGGCAAATGGGTTGATATCATGGTCAGAATGAATGGTCCAGTTACAACCCTTATGGGTGCTCTCTATGCCAGTGATTGGGAGCTAGAAACAGGCAAATATTTATCACTACCAAAAATTACTGATTTCGCTGAACCACCTGAAGATAAAAAACATATTATGCAATTAATTGCATCGGGTCCTGGTTACATGGAAAACATGATCCACCAAGTGTTATTAACGGCAATTTATTCGGCACAAGAACAAATAATTTTCACTACACCTTATTTAGTACCAAGTGATGATATTTTGCATGCAGTATGCACAGCCGCACAGCGAGGTGTTGAAGTCATCATCATCATTCCTAAAAATAATGACTCACTAATGGTAAAATGGGCAAGTCGAGCATTCTTTTCTGAATTATTAAACGGCGGAGTAAAACTCTATCAATTCAATGATAATTTACTACATACCAAAAGTGTTTTAATTGACAATCAATTAAGTCTTGTCGGAACTGTCAATTTAGATATGCGCAGTTTGTGGCTTAATTTTGAAATTACAACTGTGATTGACGATGCAGAATTTGCTAAATCGCTATCAGTTCTCTTACAAAAATATTTATCTAATTCAGATAAAATAAACCCCAAGGAGTGGAATCAGCGCCCTATTTGGCAACGCATCGTTGAGCGGCTTTTTTACTTTTTCGCACCTTTGTTGTGATTATTAACCAATTTTAAGCTTATTATGATTACTACTTACTAATAACCGTTTTGAGAAATATCTGGTAAAAACTGATTATTCTTTAATCTATAAACATCACTCTCAATAGAACCATCAATATTAACTGTGATTTCTCGCCAACCCGGTGCATCATCACTTGACAATTGAAAATTATAACATTCAGGTTTAAATTGAAAACAAGTCGAAGGAGTTGAAAATGCCTTACAATTATGCCAAACATAATCTTGTTTTTGATGAATGTGTCCCCACCCAATCCCTTTTACATTGGAATGTTTTTGAATAATTTCCTCGAATTGGTCACTATTTTTTAAAATATGATGATCTAGCCAATGACAACCAGAATCAACTGGATGATGGTGTAAAAATACTAACGCGTCTCTATAAGGATGTTCAGTTAAAATATTGTGTAGGAACTCAAGTTCGGATTCAGGTAAAAAACCATAAGCTTGACCAACAACTTGGCTATTCAATAAAATAATCAGCCAATTATCTCCCAATAAAGCTACTTTATTATCAGCAAAATGATAATTTGCAAACACATCTTGCATATACTCATAATTATCATGATTGCCAGCCAACCACACACAAGGAGTATCAAGCTTAATTATTTGTTCGGCAAAACGAGCATAAGCTTTTTTAGAGCCATCTTGTACAAAATCACCTGTTGCTACAATTAAATCAAACTTCTTATTACTACGTTCAACTTCATTTATAACAGCTAGAAAGCTTGCATTAGAATTCACACCAAGCAATGTTCCAACGTCATCAGCAAAAAGATGAGTATCAGTTATATGTAATATTTTACCGTAATTTTTATTACGGATTGGAAGTTTTAAAAATGACTCCAAAATTCACCCCAATTATTTATTAATCTATAATTATGGTTAATAATGTCAGTAATAAAATAGACATTGAAACTGGAAACATGATTTTTATTATAAATTCTACTTTTCATAAAATTGTAAAATATATTTCACTTTTATGAAAGAAATAATTAAAATTGCTTACAGAAAAGTTATATCCACTCTTCTTTCAATAATTGATAGTTAAGTTCTAACCATTGAAGAGCAATAATTGATGCAGCATTGTTAATCACTCCATCTTTAACCCATTGATAAGCTTGAGTTCGACTTACTACATGAACTTTAATATCTTCACTTTCTTCGTCAAGACCATGAATGCCTTCAGCGGTTGATGAGTCAACTTCACCCACCAAAATGTGCAATTGTTCAGTTAAACCTCCAGGAGATGCTAAATAACTGATGATGGGTTTACATCGACCAATAACAACTCCCGCCTCCTCCATTGCTTCACGTCTTGCTACTTCTTCAAATGATTCATTTTCATGATCCATCATACCAGCAATAAGTTCTAGTATCCAAGGGCTATCTTGGGTTTCAATAGCAGCAATCCTGATTTGCTCAATTAGCACAACTTCATCACGTTTTGCATCATATGCTAAAAGTACAACCGCATGCCCACGTTCTAAAATTTCACGAGTAACAATCTCACTCATTGAACCATCAAATTTTCGATATTGAAAACGATATTCAAACAAAGAAAAAAAACCTTTATACAAGATTCGTTTCGTTAAATTAAACACATCATTTTTGTCAAAATTTACCAGACTGTTTTTAATTTTCATATAAAATCTCAAATTTAAGCTGAATTTGAATAAAAAGTGCGGATGGCAAACAAACAATGCTTACTATATGCAAATTATCTGTTAAAATTGTACCATTAAAAATACTACAATATTTTAATTTTAATGATTTTTAAAGAGAAGATTGATGAAAAAAACCTTAACCTTTTTAATTGGCTTAGCGTTAAGCCAATCTGTTTTTGCTGAAAATTTGATACAAGTTTATGAACAAGCAAAAGAAACTAACCCAGATCTACGTAGTTCATTAGCTGAAAAAAATAAAGCATACGCAGCAATTTCAGGTTCTCGAGCAAGTTTATTACCACAAGTTGGTTTAAGTGCTTCATATGGTGTTACTCATGGTCGACGTGATACAAGTGGTGTAAAATCTAAAAGTGGCAACTTATACCAAGTCGCAGTATCTCAAAGCATTTTTAATTTCTCAAATTGGAAAGCCTTGGATATTACTAAAAAACAAGCAAGTATTGCTGATATTGCCTATCAATACCAAGGTCAAACATTAATCTTAAATACTTCTGTCGCTTATTTTAATGTATTAAAAACACTTGATGCATTAAGCTTTATTGATGCACAGAAAAAAGCAATTGGCCGTCAGTTAGAACAAACTCGTCAACAACATCAAGTTGGTTTAGTAGCAATCACTGATGTACAAAACGCTCAGGCCAATTATGACTTAACTGTTGCACAACAAGTTAATGCATTAAATGATCTAAATAACGCCATTGAAGCATTGCGCCAAGTGAGTGGTCGTTTTTATTCAAGTTTAGCTAGTGTTAACACCAATACATTTAAAACAGAATCCCCAGCACAAATCAGCACATTGTTAAAACAATCTAAAACAGCTAATCTTAATTTATTAACAATGAGGTTAAATCAAGACATAGCGCGTGAACAAATCAAACTCTCACAGGCAGGACATTTACCTACAGCAAGTTTAGATGCATCAACTAATTTGAATAAAACTG
Organism: Gilliamella sp. BG7; assembly: GCF_046635565.1. Lineage (NCBI taxonomy): Bacteria > Pseudomonadati > Pseudomonadota > Gammaproteobacteria > Orbales > Orbaceae > Gilliamella > Gilliamella sp. BG7. The sequence continues at coordinate 159,951 of NZ_JBIDFB010000002.1, forward strand.
ACAGATATGGTAACAACATCACACCTGGAGCACATAGAGGCAAATCTTATTCAGGAAACAACTATGTTGGCGTCAGTGTAAACCTACCTATCTTTTCAGGTGGAGCAACAATGTCTAAAGTTGAGCAAGCACAACAAGAGTACGTGAGCTTTAGCGAAAAATTAGAAAGCACCAATCGTGGTGTAATTAATCAAGTACGTTCATCGTACAACAATATTTCATCATCGATTAGCGCAATCAAAGCTTATCAACAAGCAGTTGTTTCGGCACAAAGTTCATTAGAAGCAACCAATTCTGGTTATCAAGTAGGAACAAGAACAATTGTTGACGTATTAAATGCAACAACTCAACTATACAGTTCTAAACGAAATTTATCAGATGCAAAATATAACTATTTAACCAGTTTACTACAATTAAAATATGCAGTAGGAACTTTAACTGCTAATGATTTAGTTTATCTAAACAATATGTTAGATAAAGAAGTAAGCACTTTAGCTACAATAAAATAATTGTAGAATCAATTATGGTAATTATAAAGAAGGCGAGCAAATCGCCTTTTTTATTATGCATAAAAACAAACCTATTACGATATTGCATTCAACACAAATTCAATAAATGCTTTTAGTTTTGGTGGTTGCTGACGATCAGCAGTATAAAGCATATTAAGCGGCTTGGCAGGTGGTAAAAATTTTTTTAATATGGGAAATAATTTTTTCTGCTTAATTGGTTCTTGTAACATAGATTCTGGCAACATGGTGATACCTAGTCCTTCAATCGCAGCTATCGCTAACGCTGAAGTCTGATTACTTTTAAATCTCCCTGATATAGGAATATTGACTATTTCACCATTAATCATAAACGACCAAACATGATCTTTTTTATTCTGATTCACATATTGGTAAATCAAGCATTGATGCTTTTTCAAATCATCAGGTATTAATGGAACACCATATTGCGCTAAATAATCTGGCGAGGCAGCAAAAATAAGTTGATGAGGATTAAGTTTACGAGCAATAAGGCCTGAATCACTCAAATCACCAATCCGAAAAGCGATATCAAAACCGTCCTTAATTAAATCGACATAACGATCACTTAATTGTATATCGACACTAATTTGGGGATAACACTTCATAAAACTACTAATTAATGGCACTAAAGTAAAATTACCAAAAGTAAATGGTGCACTAATTCTAAGCACACCACTAGGTTTATCTAAAAACTGTTGCGCAAGCATAGAGGTGGCTTTAACTTCACCTAAAATACTCACACAGCGCTCATAATACTGCTTACCAAATTCAGTAAAATTTTGTGAACGTGTTGTTCGATTAAGTAACTTTAACCCTAATTGCGTTTCTAAAAAAAGAATATATTTCGCAACCATTTGGGGAGAGGTATTTAATGAAATAGAAGCTGATGCAAATGAACCTGTCTTCACAGTCAATACAAATGCCTTCATACTTCTAAAAAGATCCATATTACCAATCTCCAGTTGTTAATAAAACAATTTTAAAGCCATTTACCATCTTTTATTTTATAAATATTATAACGCAAATCAGGTAAACAAATAAAAACAGAGTAACTATATGGAAAAAATCGGCATTATAGGGGTAGGATTTGTAAGTCAAGCCTACACAACATTATTTATGCGCGCAGGTTATCAAGTTATGTTAAGTAATTCTAGAGATAAAAACACGTTAGTTACATTTATCATATATTCAATAGGTTGAATGATTTTAATTAAATACAGATATTTGAAATATTAGATGAAATAAAAATGACCAATACACATAAAAAATATACCGCCATAACAGGTGCTAGTTCAGGCATAGGTTATGCTGCCGCTATTGCTTTTGCAAAACGAAATAAAAACCTTATTGTTATTGCAAGAAGACAAGAAAATTTGGAACTTTTACAACAAGAAATTGCAAAAATTGCCCCAGCATTAGACGTAATTATAAAACTTTGTGATTTATCACAACCAACCAACGCTTATTCCCTTTTTAATGATTTAGACAGCTATTTTATTGAAACATGGATTAATAATGCCGGTTTTGGTCATTACGGCAGTGTTAGCGATCAAGATTTAGTAAAAATAGAATCAATGCTTCATTTAAATATTGAAACCCTAACGATTTTTTCAACACTGTATGTACGTAAATATCAAAATGAACCCGAAACACAACTAATAAACATCTCCTCCCGAGGCGGGTATACTCTCGTTCCTAATGCGGTAACTTATTGCGCAACAAAATTCTATGTCAATGCTTTTACTGAAGGGCTAGCACAGGAATTAAAGCAAGCTAACGCACAATTAACCGCAAAGGTATTGGCTCCCGCTGCAACAAAAACGGAATTTGGTGAAAAAGCCAATAATGTTAGTGAATACAACTACGATGCAATTTTTACAAAGTACCATACAGCAAAGCAAATGACCGAATTTTTACTGGCTTTATACGATAGCAACAAAATTATTGGGGAGATTAATACTAAAGATTTCTCTTTTTCACTAAAAGACAGCATATTTCCTTATTCAGGAAATCCGTCAGAAAATCAAAAGTAAGAAAATAATGAATTTACAAGTAATGTTAAACCAAACAGTAAAATATGAATTTTAACAAAATTGAGCTTTGGCAATCGTTATTTTGATTGCCAATTTCAGGATAAAAAGAAAAATATAGCATATTGATTTAAAGTGAAATTTTATTTACTTCGATCAAAAAATGGTGTTTAAATGAAATTGGGCGCCAGATATGGAATAGGTTTCTAAGTGTAAACGGAAAGGCTTTTATAGGCTTTTTAAAAAGTTTAAGCAACCAACCATCAGTACCCTCAAACGACATAAATTCAAAATTGGAATGGCAACATATTTATAATAAAAAAACAGCCCCAAAAAACAAAAGCTACAATTATTTATCAAATAAGCAAATTTTATACTGAAACGCATAGTTTCCTGAAACATCTTAACAAGCGTATTAACTTGTTAAGATGTGACTTCTATAATAAAGGTATCAATTACGAAATTCGCATTCCTGGTTTAGCACCACTATCTGGTGATAGTAGGTACACACCTTCATCATCACCTTTACCACTCGCACAAAGCACCATACCTTCAGAAATACCAAAGCGCATTTTACGAGGAGCTAAGTTAGCAATCATAATAGTTAAACGCCCAATTAACACCTCTGGGTCAGGATAAAACTGCTTGATACCTGAAAACACATTACGGGTTTCGTCACCAATATCAAGCGTTAATTGAAGTAATTTATCGGATCCTTCAACAAAGCAAGCATGTTTAATTAAAGCAACGCGCATATCGACTTTAGCAAAATCATCAAAATTAATCGTGTCAGCGATAGGCTCTGCAACTTTAGGTTTTGCAGGTTGGGCTAATGCAGCTTGTTGTTTTGTTTCTTCAATCATGTTTGTAATTTTATCCATATCAATACGATTAAATAAAGCTTTAAACTGATTAATTTTATGACTTGTTAAAGCATTATCAATTTCATTCCATTCTAATTTGCTATTTAAAAATGCTTCTGTACGTTCAGCCAATGAAGGCACAATTGGTTTTAAATAGGTCATTAAGATGCGGAATAAGTGAATTCCCATTGAGCAAATATCTTGCAATACTTGATCTTGCCCATCTTGTTTAGCAACCACCCAAGGTGCCTTTTCGTCAATATAGCGGTTAGCTTCGTCAGCAAGTGCCATAATTTCACGTATTGCCTTGCCTGATTCGCGTTGTTCAAAATAATTAGCAATCACTTTTGCTTTTTCAACAAACAAGGAATACAGTTCAGGCTCTGCCATTTTATCTGATAATTTGCCGTCAAAGCGTTTATAAATAAAACCAGCCGAACGCGAAGCAATATTAACAACTTTATTGACTAAATCACTATTTACACGTTGAACAAAGTCTTCTAAATTTAAGTCAATATCATCAATGTGTGACGACAATTTAGCCGCATAATAATAACGCAAACAATCAGGATCTAAATGTTTTAGATAGGTACTTGCTTGAATAAAAGTACCGCGTGATTTAGACATTTTTGCACCATCAACAGTCACATAACCATGTACAAAAATATTGGAAGGCTTGCGATATTCGCTACCTTCAAGCATTGCTGGCCAAAATAAGCTGTGGAAATAAACAATATCTTTACCAATGAAGTGATACAGTTCTGTATTTGAATTTTTGTCCCAAAACTCATCAAAAATTGGTTTATTTTGTTTATTACAGTAATTTAAGAAAGATCCCATATAACCAATTGGCGCATCTAACCAAACGTAAAAATACTTACCTGGAGCATCGGGGATCTCAAATCCAAAATAAGGTGCATCACGGCTAATATCCCACGGTTGTAAGCCTGATTCGAACCATTCTTGCATTTTATTAGCAACTTGATCTTGTAATGTTCCTGAGCGAATCCACTCTTGTAACATATTTGAAAAAGCAGGTAGGTCAAAAAAGAAGTGTTCAGAATCTTTCATAACAGGTGTTGCACCAGATACTACTGATTGGGGATTAATTAAATCAATTGGATTATAAGTTGCTCCGCAAACTTCACAGTTATCACCATACTGATCAGGCACTTTACAGTGTGGACAAGTACCTTTTACAAAACGGTCAGGTAAAAACATCTGTTTTTCAGGATCGAATAGCTGTGAAATAACTTTAGTTTTAATATAACCATTCGCTTTCAAACGCTTATAAATTTGCTCTGATATCTCACGATTTTCTGGGCTATGTGTTGAATGGTAATTGTCATAACTAATATTAAAGCCAGAAAAATCACGTTGATGTTCGGTTTTAACTTCACTAATCATTTGCTCTGGAGTAATCCCCAATTGCTGAGCCTTGAGCATAATTGGCGTGCCATGGGCATCGTCAGCACAAATAAAATAGATCTCATTACCACGCATACGTTGATAGCGTACCCATACATCAGCTTGAATGTGTTCTAGCATATGACCTAAGTGAATTGCACCATTGGCATAAGGAAGTGCACAAGTCACCAATATTTTGCGTTGAGTTGTCATGTTGATTTATTACCCTTTTTTACATAATGGCAGAAATAGTACATCAATCGTGGGATTATCGCTAGATTTATGCCATAATTTGATAAAATTTATATACTCAATTCATATTTCAAAACAGAAAATAATCATTTTTTATGAGGGTAAACCAATTTACTGTTTACCGCCTTATTATTTAAGGTATTTTACGCTTTTAATGCAAAATAATTGAAAATAAAACGAGTATAAATACTAAGGCATAAAGAGATAACCACAATGAACACTGAAGTAAAAAAAATTCTTGAAAATTTTACTCATTCAACTCTACAAAAAAATTTACTTGAACTCGATGCAATAAAAAAATGCGAAATAGTTAATCACCACTTAACTATAAATTTAACAATGCCTTTCGCTTGGCAATCTACTTTTGAAGAATTGAAAAAAATAACCACTCCAGAATTGCTTAAACTTAACAGCGTTAATGAAGTTGACTGGCATATTGAATATAAAATTGCTACTTTAAAACGTGCTAATAACCAAAATGCCATTAATAATATAAAAAACATTATCGCGATAAGCTCAGGAAAAGGCGGTGTGGGCAAATCATCAACAGCTGTCAATCTTGCGATAGCTTTACAAAAACAAGGCACTAAAGTGGGGATCTTAGATGCAGATATTTATGGTCCCTCGATCCCAACCATGCTAGGTACAGAAAACCAGCAACCCTTAACACCCGATAATAAACATATGACACCAATCATGGCATATGGGCTTGCTAGTAATTCCATTGGTTATTTAGTTGATCCTAATGGTGCCATGGTATGGCGTGGACCTATGGCAAGTAAAGCACTATTACAGATTTTACAAGATACGCTTTGGCCAGAACTCGACTATCTTGTCATTGATATGCCTCCAGGCACAGGGGATATCCAAATAACCCTAGCGCAAAACATTCCAGTTACTGCTGCTGTGATTATCACAACTCCTCAAGATATTGCTTTAATCGATGCAAAAAAAGGTATTACCATGTTTAATAAAGTAAACATCCCAACACTAGGAATTATTGAAAACATGAGTTACCACATTTGCGAACATTGTGGGCATCATGAGGCCATCTTTGGTGAAGGTGGTGCAAAACATTTAGCTGAGCAATATCAAACCAAATTGCTAGGGCAAATTCCACTTCAAAAAATGTTACGCCAAGATCTTGATACAGGAAAGCCCACTGTTATTAACCACCCTGATAGCGAATTTAGCCAACTTTATTATCAAATAGCAGGAAGTATTGCTAGTGAGTTATATTGGCAAGGTGAAGCGATTTTGCCTGATATCCCTTTTAAAACTATATAAATTTAAAATCGATATATTGGCTACTAAATATAATAGCCAATATATCAAGATGAAATTTAAATAATAATGTGTAAATAATCCAGCATTTTTCAATAAATAATTCAAATAATAATCAATATGACACCAATCAGTATCTACTATTTTAAATGACTAAACTCCTCCTTCGCCTTAATTAATTGTTGAGTAAATTCCGAGTTTGTATGTAGCTGAGCCACAACAGCCGCTGCCATAATCTTTGCAGCATCGACATCACTTTGCCAATGATAACCACAAATTACTCGACTTTCGCCTATTTCATAACCACGCTTAAAAATTTCATTTTGTCTCTCTGGATTGATTTCAGCAAGTACTAGCGAAATAGCAAATCCCATTGTAGTATGACCTGATGGATAAGAGCCATTAGTTGATAATGTTTTTTCATCTTCTGGACGACAAGTTGGCTCATTAAAAAAAGAAAATGGTCTAACTCGATTATAAAAATTTTTAGCAGAACGAGTCGCCAGATCACCGGCATCTTCTTTCATCGTAGTAATGAGTTTATAAATCTCGGGAGTTGTAGTTATAGAAATTTCAGATCCAAAAGAGGAGGAAAACTGTTTGGCTATATTATCCTTACTAGAATCAGCATCTAAATAAGCTTGATGTCCTCGTTCAGAATTACGAAGTGACTTACCCCAATCGTACATCGCTTTATCCCTAAGAAAATCAACACTATTAAAAGAAGGAGGAGGAGGTAATAAAAATAAACTATTAGGCGATTGATTTTCTGTAAGGTAAAAATCTTGTGGATTAGTCGTCACATCTTTAATATTATTGGCATAAACATTTGTAGATATTAAGACACACATAATAATACTGTTTACAAAGATTTTTTGCATATAAGTTTCCTTATTAAAAAGCACTATAATTCTCGGTAACCAACACCAACACCAACAACTTATGATAACTAACCTGCTTATTTAAATAGATTAATTGCCCTATAAGATAAATAAGTAATAAATATTTCTTATTTTAAGCATATCAATGTGGTTATTTAACAACATTCACCAATTAATAGCTTAGTTAATCATAAAAATAATTTCTTTATTAATAAACAAACAAATTTTTTATATGTGATAACTATCACATTTATTTTTATTGAAATTTTTTGACTTATTATTGCTCACTAAATTGAGTAATCAAAAATGTTATTCATTGGATAAATTATCAATTCTAGCATAATATGAATATGACAGCTGAATAATGCTAAATTTATAGTAAATAAAGCTGTAAAACTTTAATAAGTTCACTCTATCGAAACAACGTTATTAGTTACAACACTAAGGAAACTGTTATGCAAAAAAGAGTTAATGAAATCACCATGCGCGGAGCACCTATTACTTTGTTAGGCACACAAATTAAAGTTGGCGACACAGCGCCCAATTTTATCGTGCAAGATTTAAAAATGGAGCCCATTAAATTGTCCGATTTTAAAGGTAAAATCAGAATTATTAATTCGGTTCCATCCATTGATACCTCAGTATGTAGTGCTCAAGTGCATCGCTTTAACGTCGAAGCGGCAAAATTAAAAGACACAGTGATATTTTCAATTAGCGTCGATTTACCTTTTGCCTTAAATCGCTACTGTGCTGCTGAAGGTATTGATGCCGTTAAAGTCACCTCAGATCATAAAGAACTCAACTTTGGTTTAAAATATGGAGTTGTTATTGAAGAGTTGCGATTACTTTCTCGATCTGTATTTGTCATTGATAAAAACGACAAAATTGTTTATGTGGAATATGTCAAAGAAACCTCTTCTGAACCTGATTATGACAAAGTCCTAGCTGCAGTTAAAGCACTAGAATAAATCGCTATAATGAAACATCGCCCTCAAATACTAATATTGGTGGCGATTAAGTTTAAGATTTATTCTTAGCAACTATTTAATAGACAAACATATTCAGTTATAATCAAAAGTAATCTAATATTCCCTCCAAAATCTTAATCATGAATAATAGTATTAACCGATCTCGGGTTTGGTCATCAATTCTTTGTCTTGCATTTGCGGCATTTATTTTTAATACAACGGAATTTGTACCTGTCGGGCTATTACCCAATATTGCTGAAAGCTTTTCAATGGACGTAGCCCATGCTGGATTATTACTCACTATTTATGCGTGGGCTGTTTCGTTATTATCATTGCCACTCACAGTATTAACATCAAAAATGGAACGAAGGAAGCTACTTATCCTTTTATTTTGTCTATTTATAGGTAGTCATATTTTAGCTGGAGTCGCATGGAATTTTTACAGTTTAATGATAGCAAGAATTGGTATTGCTTGTGCACATGCGGTATTTTGGGCAATTACAACACCACTTGCAGTTCGGTTAGCGCCCAATGGTAAAAAAGCTAAAGCAATGGGCTTTATTGTTATTGGCGTATCGATGGCAACCATTCTAGGTATTCCAATTGGCACCATCATAGGACAACTCGTTGGCTGGCGCGTGACTTTTTTATGTATTGCTGGTATCGCTTTTTGCGTGATGATATTACTACTCCGCTTATTGCCTACTGTACCAAGCATGGATATTATCTCTATCAAAGATATTCCAATAGTATTAAAACGCCCAATACTGCTAAACATTTATTTATTAATTGCCATTATTATTGCGGGTCACTTTACTGCCTATACCTATATTACGCCATTCATGAAGAATATTGGTGGATTTAACCAAAATGTTATCGTCCTTTTATTATTAGTTGTAGGTTTTTCTGGAATGATTGGTAGCGTTATTTTTGCAAAATATGCTGAAAAGAATCCAACCGCAATTTTCATCATCCCTATGCTATTACTGATTACTTGCTTATTATCGCTTTATGTATGTTCATTCACGCTTTATACTGCAATCATTCAATGTTTAATTTGGGGGCTTTCCATTACAATTATTGGAATGGTTATGCAAAGCAAAGTAATTGATGCCGCACCCGATGCCACAGATATAGCCACTTCAGTCTATTCTGGTATTTTCAATATTGGAATAGGAGGCGGTGCTTTTATAGGCAGTAAGGTATTAATTTTACTTTCAATTGATTACATTGGTTATGTTGGTGCGTGTTTTGTCCTCATCGCACTATTATTATTCTACTTTTTATCTAGAAAATTATGGAATAATAAAACGGTTATTTAAAAAAGGGTTATGTAAAAAATATTATATAAAAACCTTAGGGTAAGGAAACAGCATTATTTATTTTATAACACAAATAAATAATGCTGAAAAATACTAACATTTACCTTATGATTTACTTAAAGACTCTAACTGTTCCCATCTTTCAAAAACAGCTTCTAATTCAGCCTCTTTATCTGCCAAAGATTGTAAAATTGGACTAGTAATTTCATGAGTTTGATTAAAAAAGTCACTTTGACCAATTTGTGCTTGTAAATCAGTAATCTCTAATTCTAATTGTTCTATTTTGCTTGGTAATTGTGCCAATTCTCGTTGTTCATTATAACTCAGTTTAACTTTCTTTTTAGCGGTTCGCTCACTACTTTGATTATTAGTAGCACCTAATTCTTTTTTAGGTTGCTCAAGTTTATTAACTGTCGTTACTTTAACTGGTTGTGCCTGCTGCTGTTGTTGCAGAGCATCGGCATAACCACCAGCATAAACACCAATATGGCCTTTTTCTTCAAAAAACCAACATTGAGTGACCACATTATCAACAAATTGCCGATCATGACTAACCAACAAGACAGTTCCTTGATAATCATTCACTAACTCTTCTAGCAATTCTAATGTTTCAATATCAAGATCATTGGTCGGTTCATCAAGTATTAATAAATTGCTAGGTTTTAAAAATAGTTTAGCCAGCAATAAACGATTACGCTCCCCTCCAGACAGTGCTCGTACAGGAGTTCTGGCACGTTTAGGCGGAAATAAAAAGTCCTGTAAATAACCAAGTACATGGCGTGATCGGCCATTAACCATGACCTCTTGCTTACCTTCGGCTAAATTATCCATCACCGTTTTTTCAGGATCGAGTTCGAGACGATATTGGTCAAAATAAGCAACTTCAAGCTTTGTGCCACAATGCACACTACCTAATGTTGGTCTCAAATTACCCAACATCAGTTTTAATAAAGTTGTTTTACCAATACCATTAGGACCAATCAGAGCGATCTTATCACCACGTAATACTTGTACAGAAAAATCATTAACTAGTAACTTATCCTCAATCTGATATGTCACATTTTCAAGCTCAAAAACAATTTTTCCTGAACGTAATGCTTCCTCGATTTGCATTTTAGCACTACCCATAACTTGGCGTCGCTTGCTATATTCTTGGCGCATTGCTTTTAATGCTCGCACTCGCCCTTCATTACGAGTACGACGAGCTTTAATACCTTGTCGGATCCAGACTTCTTCTTGAGCTAATTTTTTATCAAATTCAGCATTTTGTAACTCTTCAACACGCAATGCTTCTTCTTTACCAAGCAAATAGTTATCATAATTTCCACTCCAAGACGCAATTTTACCTCGATCCAAATCAATAATACGCGTTGCCATTTGACGAATAAACGAACGATCATGGGAAATGAACACAATACTGCCATTAAAACTTTTCAAAAAATCTTCCAACCATTTAATGGTTTGAATATCCAAATGATTGGTTGGTTCATCAAGCAATAAAACTGTTGGCTGACAAACCAACGCTTTGGCTAATGCGGCTTTACGCAACCACCCACCCGATAACGAAGACAACAACGCATCACCATCAAGCGATAATGAAGAAATAACATTACGAATACGACTATCTAATTGCCAACCATTTTGATGATCTAACTGTTCTTGCATTTTAGCTAATTTATCTAAGTTACTTTCGCAAGGATCGAGCTCAACGCGATATGCTAAATCATAGTAATCTCGTAATAACTGTGCTTGTTCGTGTAATCCTTCAGCCACAAAATCAAACACACTACCTTGCACATCACGGGGAGGATCTTGTTGCAATCGTGAAACAATCACATTATTTTCATAAATAATTTGCCCTTCGTCTAATGGCACCTCTTTATTTAAAACTTTAAGTAAAGTCGATTTTCCAGCACCGTTACGGCCAACAAGACAAACACGCTCGTTTGACTCAATAGACATATCGATATGATCAAGCAAGGGCGCATCACTAAATGAAAGATAAGCATTGGTAAGATTAATTAATGACATAGTTATTGGTGGTTTTTATTTAGATATTAAGTAATAAGACATTATTCTATCATAAAGTTACCAAAGGCAACTAAAGCAAATACAAAAGATAAACCAATAGATCTTACAAATACTAGAAATCACTGTTCTGTTCTATCAAAAAAGATAAATACTGATATATTAATTAGTAAAAATATTATTAAATTTCTGTGTGGAGATTATTATGAGCCATATGTGGACATTTCAACGTGTTGGTGGGCTTGATCAAGTCGTATTTAAAAGTGCCAGTGATATTATCAATTTACCTGATTTAGATCCTAAATTATGGGTGGCTTTAAGTTGCCCAACAACAGGGTTGGATTTTGATGAACGAACCTTATCTCTACTCGATTCAGATAATGACGGACGTATTCGCATACCTGATATTTTAGATGCCATTAGCTGGACTTGCGATAAAATCAATTCATTTGATAGTATCTTAAGTACAAGTGAAACATTACCATTATCACAAATTAACGCATCGACCCCGCAAGGAAAAAAATTATCGGTCACCGCACAAAGCATTTTAGCTAGCTTAAATAAAAAAAATGTGGATTATTTAACACAAGATGATATACAACAATCAATAAAAATCAATGCTGACAAACTTTATAATGGTGACTTGATCTTTCCTCCATCAAGCGAATTGTCACCAAACATGCAAATGTTTATTACAACAGCAATCAAAACTACTGGTGCACAAAAAGATATGAGTGGGCAAGATGGCATTGATTTAAACATAGCAACCACCTTTGTTGAAAATCTACAAACTTGGTTACAATGGCAAACAAAAATAAGTAATACGCAAACCCCATTTGGTGAAAATACCGCAGAAATTTGGAAAATAATTCAGCTATTAAAACCCAAAATTGATGATTATTTTTTACGTGCTGAATTAGCACAATACGCCCCTCAAGCGCAAACGGCACTTAATGTCGACGAAAAATATATTGTACCAACACAAAACGGATTACTATCTGAAGAAGAATTAGCCGAATTGCCGCTATCCAAAATCGACACAACTGATACTCTAGATCTAGTCAATGGGCTAAATCCACTTTGGAAAGCTAAAATCAGCCGATTTAAGGCATTAATAGAATCATCATTATCCAACCCAGACCAACTAACACAACAAGAATGGCAAAATATACAACAAAGCTTGCAAGCATATACCACACTTATTAGCACTAAGCCCGAAATGGCACAATTAACCGTTGAAATTGAGCCTTCGGCCAATATAGATGATATTCCTATTAGCATCATTACCAACCTAGCTAACAATGATTTACTGACCGAATTTGAGAAAATGGTTGAACAAGATAATCAAACACCAATATCTGCCTCAGATATTCTAGTGCTAGAAAAATTAGTCCTATTTCATAAACATCTTTACCGTTTACTAGTTAACTTTGCCTCTTTTGCAGACTTCTTCCAGCCTGAAACACGAGCAGCATTTCAACTTGGTAAACTCTACATTGATGGCCGCTGTGCAACACTTTGCGTTGCGGTCGATAATATTGCCAAACACACAACCATGGCAAATTATTCTGAACTCTGTTTACTTTATTGTGAATGCACTAGACATGGAGAAAAACAGCTAATTGCAGCAGCAATGACAGCAGGACAAGGTGATTTATTAATTGAAGGTCGCAATGGTGTGTTTATTGACAATAAAGGTAACGATTGGGATGCCAATGTTGTTAAAATAATCACTAAGCCAATCAGCATCCAACAAGCAATTTGGGCTCCTTATCAACGTATGGGACGTGTGATTACCGAACAAATTAACAAATGGGCAAGCAGCAAAGATGCCGATGTTGAAAAATCAAGTGAACAAGCACTACAAAATCCAGCTAATAAATTTGATATTGGTAAAAGTGTAGGGATTTTTGCTGCAATTGGTTTAGCCATTGGCGCAATCGGCACAGCATTAGCCACAATATTCCAAGCCATTTTTGCACTAGCTTGGTGGCAAGTACCTTTAGTTTTTATTGGGTTATTTCTAATTATTTCAGGACCTTCTGTTATTTTAGCATGGTTAAAATTACGTCGAAGAACGCTTGGGCCATTACTAGAAGCATCTGGTTGGGCAATTAATGGGCAAGTCAAAATTAATTTAATGCTAGGAAGCTTGCTCACTAGCAAAGCCCAGCTCCCTACCAATGCAAAACGTAATTTGCACGATCCAATGAAACAACGTCACAACAAATTAGTTATTATTTTTTGGTTAGCAATTTTACTTAGTATTGGAGTTACAGGAGGCTGGTTATGGCATGAAGGTTACCTTGACCGCTATATCGAACAGCACAAACAAGCACAAACCCAAAACAAAACTGACACAAATGCCAATATTGGTAAATAAAAGCAAAAAACCATTTCGCCGACAACCGTCGGCGAAATGAAACAACCATTAATGCTGATAAACCGGCAAACGACGGCAAATTGCAAGCACCTTTTCTTTCACAGCTTGGATGTTTTGCTCGTCATCGATATTATCTAAAACATCACAAATCCAATTAGCTAAATCTCGCGACTCGGCTTCTCTAAAGCCTCGGCGAGTAATAGCCGGCGTACCGATACGCACACCAGATGTTACAAATGGGCTTTGTGGATCTTTTGGTACACTATTTTTATTAACGGTAATATTAGCACTACCTAAAGCCGCATCAGCTTCTTTACCTGTAATATTTTTATCGACTAAATCAATTAAAAACAGATGGTTTTGTGTTTCGCCAGAAACTACTTTATAGCCACGTTGCAAAATCACCTCGACCATAGCTTTAGCGTTTTTCACCACTTGTTGTTGATAGATTTTATACTCAGGCTCCATCGCCTCTTTTAACGCAACTGCTTTAGCGGCAATTACATGCATTAAAGGACCACCTTGCGCTCCTGGAAAGACAGCCGAATTTAACTTTTTATATAATTTTTCACTACCACCTTTAGCCAAAATCAAACCGCCACGAGGACCACCTAAAGTTTTATGAGTTGTAGTAGTAACAACGTGAGCATAAGGAACTGGATTTGGATAAACACCTGCCGCAACTAGCCCTGCCACATGCGCCATATCCACAAACAAATAAGCGCCCACACTATCTGCGATTTCACGCATACGTTGCCAATCCACCACCCCAGAATAAGCCGAAAATCCACCAATAATCATTTTAGGTTTAGATTCTTGGGCTGTTTTAACTAACTTGTCATAATCAATACGCCCTGAATCATCAACACCATAATCCACAACATGATAAAGTTTACCCGAAAAGCTAACGGGCGAACCGTGCGTCAAATGCCCACCTTCAGACAGGTTCATACCTAAAACCGTATCGCCTGTATTTAAAAGTGCCATATAAACGGCAAAATTAGCTTGTGAACCTGAATGCGGTTGCACATTAGCATAATCAGCACCAAATAAAGCTTTAGCCCGTTCAATTGCTAATTTTTCAACAATATCAACATACTCACAACCCCCATAATAACGTCTTCCGGGATAACCTTCGGCATATTTATTGGTTAATTGCGAACCTTGCGCTTGCATTACTCGTGGGCTGGTGTAGTTTTCTGATGCGATCAGTTCAAGGTGATCTTCTTGGCGCTGTTCTTCACCTTTAATAGCATTCCACAATTCCGCATCATAATCGGCAATAGTCATATCTTTACTAAACATGTTAACTCCTAGTTATTAATCGCAACAAACCTTAAACGTTGTCGTACACTACAGTATAAAAAAACAACACTAATTATCCTTACTTAATCAGTGCTTAATTTCAATCTTTTTTTTTGAGTTATAAAAAATATTTATATATTGTTGAAATGTAGTATTATGACTGAGGTATGGCATACAAGGCATATTGCTAAAATAATTAAAAATTTTATTTGGTTTATAATGCAACTTCATTTAGTCGTTAATACATTCGGTTCCGATTTACAACGTCGTTATGGCGAAAAGATCTATAAACTTACTTTACATGGTGGCTTTAGCTGTCCCAATCGAGATGGCACTATTGGTCAAGGTGGTTGTACTTTTTGTAATGTTGCCTCAATCATTGATGAATCTATTCAGGTTAAATCAATTTCTGAGCAATTAACTTCGCAAGCCCAACAAATGAAAAAATCTAAACGATACCTTGCTTATTTTCAGGCTTATACCAGCACCTACGCCGAGGTTGAAATTCTAAAAAATATGTATGAAGAAGCCCTGAATAGTACAGATATTGTTGGGCTTTGTGTTGGTACTCGCCCTGATTGTGTTCCTGATGAAGCGCTTGATTTGCTTGCGCATTATCAATCCAATGGCTATGAAGTTTGGTTAGAACTTGGTTTACAAACTGCTCATAACAAAACCTTACACGATATTAATCGAGGGCATACTTTTGATGATTATTATCAAACCGTACAAAAGGCACGCAAGCTTGGCATTAAGGTCTGTACTCACTTAATTATTGGTTTACCGAAAGAAACCAAACAAGATAACTTTATAACCCTTGAGCGTGTGCTCGACTGTGGTGTCGATGGTTTAAAATTACACCCTTTACATATTGTTGAAGGTAGTATTATGGCAAAAGCGTGGCGGGCTGGACGGCTTCCAGTATTAACATTAGATAAATATGTCGATATTGCTGGCGATATCATTCGCCAAACTCCAGCAAATATTTTGTATCATCGCATATCAGCTAATGCCAGAAAACCAACTTTACTCGCCCCTGATTGGTGTGAAAACCATTGGCAATCGATGAATGCCGTTGATCACAATTTACGCCAGTTTGGTGCTCAAGGTAGTGCTATTGGTGATAGTTACTTTTTTAAATCATAAGTGGATTTAATGATTATGAAAAAGGACATCCTTTCATTTATCCACTTCGCGTTTTATTAATAATTATTAATTTATTTTCAACCGATAAATATGATGGATGATTTTTACAGGTGATCCAGACAACCTTTGTACGTTACCATTAGGTGGAAGAAATAGTGAAGACGTTTTCCTTATCCTTACCATGCCCTTAATTTTGTGTTTATTTTTTATCAAAAATAGAAAAATAAGATATATCTATTTGTCCCTTGCTATTCGCTATTGTTTTTGGTAATTCTTTTTACGTTTTCAATGGTGCTAACAATTTCATTTAAAATTATTATAGTTTGAGAGATTATCAATAGCGTAACGCACCCACACTAATAATAAAACAAAATTATAATGGTATAGACTCTTGAATTATTTTTACAAATGACAGTATGCTTATTCAACTGTCACTATGACCAAAATTTTCCAGCAAATTTGGTTCTATAAAAATCAAACTTTGCACCCAAATAAATACTAAGTATATAATACTCCTTTAAAACTTGAGGCAATCTGCATGCAACTGGCGTTTTGTATTTATAAATATTTTCCTTTTGGTGGTTTGCAACGTGATTTTTTGCAAATTGCTAAGGCTTGCCAAGCTCAAGGTCACCATGTACGAATTTATGTGATGTCATGGCAAGGCGATAAACCAACAGGCTTTGATGTGGTTTTGGTGCCTAAAAAAGGCTGGTCTAATCATAGCCGTAATCAATCTTATTACCGTTTGGTGAAAGCTCATTTACGAGCAAATCCTGTTGATTGTGTGGTTGGCTTTAATAAAATGCCTGATTTGGATGTTTATTTTGCGGGTGATACTTGTTATGCCGAAAAGGTTTCACACAAGGGCTTTTTGTATAAATGGTCAAAACGCTGTAAGCACTATTTGGCTTTTGAAGATGCGGTATTTAATCAACAAAGTCAAACCAAAGTTATGGTACTAACAAAACAGCAAATTAATGACTTTGAACGCTATTACCACACTGTTCCATCACGCTTTTACCTATTGCCACCCGGTATTGCGCAAGATCGTCAATATCATTCCCAATCAACGGCTAAAGGTAAGCAATTTAGGCAAGCCAACAAAATTGATGAGCACAATTTTGTTATTGTGCAAATTGGATCAGATTTTAAGCGTAAGGGAGTGGATCGTTCTTTAACCGCCATTGCCGCACTACCTTGCGATTTGAAGCAAAAAGTGACTTTTTTAGTGGTGGGGCAAGATAATCCCGAAGCTTATCAAAAACTAGCTAAGCAACTCGGCATTGAGCATCAAGTACGTTTTTTTGCCGGCCGTAATGATATCCCTGACTTTTTATTCGCGGCAGATTTGCTATTGCACCCTGCAAGACAAGAAGCAGCCGGTATGGTACTTATTGAAGGGTTAGCCGCTGGGGTGCCAGTGATTGTGTCAAGCATTTCGGGCTATGCTTATCATATTGATGATGCCAATGCTGGTGTTGTGCTTGATGAGCCTTTTGTACAATCGGCGCTAAATGAGGCCTTGCAAAATGCTATAACAAATCACGATCAGTTATTAACATGGCATCAAAACGCAATACATTATGGTAAAACCACTGATTTATACCATTTAGCACAGCGTGCCACAGAGATTATTTTAGGTTGTGATAATCATGAATGAAATTAAGTTAAAATCGCCTTTTGAGCAGTTATGGGCTGATAAAGATCCCTTTGCAGAAGTTGAGTTAATATCGGGCAAAGTCTATCGCGCAGTAAAACAACGTAAGACGTTGAATTTTGAGCTTGGTGGGGAATCATATTTTATTAAAATTCATCGAGGCACCACAGTGAAAGAGATTGTTAAAAATCTTATTTCGTTACGTTTGCCTGTTTTGGATGCTAAGCAAGAGTGGGATACGATTGAGCGTTTGGAGCAAGTTGGCGTTAATACGATGGATGGGCGAGCATTTGGTCGTAAGGGACTAAATCCGTTAACTCGTCATTCGTTTATTGTGACAAGAGATCTTAACCCGACTGTGAGTTTAGAAGATTTTACTAAGCCATGGTTAACTAACCCACCTAGCTATCATATAAAGCTTTCTTTAGTTATTTATTTGGCAAAAATGGTGGCTCGAATGCATGCCGCTGGGGTTAATCATCGTGATTGTTATTTGTGTCACTTTTTGCTTGATATTCCGCTTTTTGAAAATCATCTGCAAATAAAATTATCGGTAATTGATTTACACCGTGCTCAAATCCGTAAAACCGTTCCTGTTCGTTGGCGTGATAAAGATTTAATTGGGCTTTATTTTTCCTCCATGAATATTGGACTAACCGATCGTGATATTTGGCGTTTTTTGAAAGTGTATTTTAATCAACCTTTAAAAACAATTTTGCGCAATGAATCTAAGTTAATAGCGAGCACGCATCGAAAAGTTGAACGAATTCGTAAAAGGACAGAAAAATATCATCTTTAAATAAATAAGGAGATTTTATGTTTATTGAGCAAATTGATATTTCCGGATTTAAAGGTATTAGTCAACTATCTTTAAAATTAAATGCAAGTTCTAGCGTACTAATGGGTGAAAATCGTTGGGGGCGGTCAAGTTTAATCAGCGCTTTGCAATTGTTATCACTGGATAACACGTTTTATCAATTTGTCGATTCCGATTTTTATCATGATCAATACCAATGTTATGGCGATAATATTATTATTAAAATCACTTATTGCCAATCGCACTTACATGAATTAAATAATCAAGATTATCAACCATTACGCTCGGTTTCGTATCAACCACACCAAGATAATCTGCATCGTATCACTTATCAAATTTCTGCTAATAAACATGATAACCAAATTATAACACAACATAAATTGCTCAATGCACAAGGCAATCCCTTTAATATAGAAAACGAAAAATTATTAATTGCAACATTAATCAAACTAAATCCAGTAATGACACTTAAAAACGCAATTAGTCCAGAGCAATTAACTGTTACTAACGAACCATTATCCGAGCACTACATTAGCCAACTTTTAAACCAACTAAAAGCCCATTCAGCCGAATTAACCCAAGATGAATTAGCTCGAGGCCTACAAGCCGCACGCTCATTATTAGAGTATTATTTTGTCGATCAAGCACACCGCAATCATTACAAACAAAAAAATGCCAAAAGTACACCAAGATCAGAAGATTGGAATATTTTGGAACAAATTAATGATGTATTGGATAATCTTGATAATGATTATTTACGAACTGTATTTTTAGGAATTTTCGGCTCTATTATTGATGCTAAAGGAAATTATTCACTTTCACAAAGTTCAATGCCTATTTTAATTTTAGAAGAGCCTGAAAGTTTGTTACATCCAATCATTTTATCCGTTGCATTTCGCTTACTAAAAAACTTCCCTACACAAAAAATTATCACGTCTAACTCAAGTGATCTGGTATCATTATTTTCATTAGAAAACCTTTATCGTTTAATTCGTCTTCCAGATAAAATTATTGCCAAATACATTGAACCTTATTCATTAAGCGTTAGTGATAGTCGCCGTATTGCGTTTCATATTCTTTATCGCCGATCAAATGCCTTATTTGCACGATGTTGGTTGTTGGTCGAGGGCGAAACCGAAGTGTGGTTGTTACGTGAACTAGCTGAACAAAGTGGTTATCATCTGAGTTCAGAGGGAGTTCAGCTTATTGAGTTTGCTCAGTGTGGTTTAAAACCGCTTATAAAATATGCCAATAAAATGGGAATTCATTGGTATGTAATTACTGATGGGGATATGGCGGGTAAAAAATATGCCGATACGGTAAAATCGTTATGTGGTGAAGATAAAAATCCTGATGATTACTTAACAGTTTTGCCTGCGCGAGACATTGAAAACTTTTTATTTAAACATGGTTTTAGTCATGTCTATAAACTTGCCGCTTATAATACAACACAGCATATTGATCTGTCTGTACATCAAATTATTCAAAAAGCAATTCATAAAAGTTCAAAACCTGATCTTGCGATTGCCATTTGTGATGATGCAAAATCACGTGGTATAAACGCTATACCGCGTTTGCTAATGGATACTTTTTCGAGAATTATTAGTTCATCTAAAGGGTTAGTTTAGATAATTACATTTTGAAAAATATTTAAAATAGCTATCAAGAAGATAAAACTATTCCGCCAATATAAATCGGCGGAATAAAATAAAAATTAATTCTATTTGGAGATTCGTTTATATTTAGCACGTTTAGGCTCTAATGCTTCAGCACCCAATGTGCGCTTTTTCCATTCTTCGTATTCGGTAAAGTTACCTTCAAAGAATTCAACATGACCTTCGTCTTGATAATCCAAAATATGGGTCGCAATACGATCTAAGAACCAACGGTCATGGGAAATCACTAAAGCACACCCCGGAAACTCTAATAATGCATTTTCAAGCGCGCGTAGCGTTTCAACATCTAAATCATTGGTTGGTTCATCAAGTAGTAATACATTACCACCCACTTGCAATAATTTAGCTAAATGTACACGACCACGTTCACCACCTGAAAGTTCACCTACACGCTTTTGCTGATCAACACCTTTAAAGTTAAAACGACCAACATAAGCACGACTTGGTATTTCAAAATTGCCAATACGCATAATATCTTGACCGTTTGAAATTTCGTCCCAAACTGTTTTTTTGTCGTCCATACTGTCACGGAACTGATCAACTGATGCAAGTTGCACTGTTTCACCTAAAGTAATCGTACCTGTATCAGGTTGTTCTTTGCCTGATAGCATTCTAAATAGTGTTGATTTCCCTGCTCCATTTGGACCAATAATGCCAACAATTGCCCCTTTAGGAATACTAAAAGATAAGTTATCAATCAACACACGGTCGCCATACGATTTAGTTAGGTTGCTTACTTCAATCACTTTATCGCCTAAACGTTGTCCAGCTGGAATAAAGAGCTCGTTAGTTTCGTTACGTTTTTGATAATCGTTACTGTTTAGCTCTTCAAAGCGAGCTAAACGGGCTTTGCTTTTTGCTTGACGACCTTTCGGATTTTGTCGTACCCACTCAATTTCTTTTTCAATCGATTTCCGACGTGCCGATTCGGTTGATGCTTCTTGCGCTAAACGCTGATCTTTTTGTTCAAGCCAAGATGAGTAATTGCCTTCCCATGGAATACCCTCACCACGGTCAAGCTCTAAAATCCAACCTGCAACGTTGTCTAGAAAGTAGCGATCGTGAGTTACTGCAACAACCGTACCTTCGTAGTCATGTAAGAATCGTTCTAACCATGCTACCGATTCGGCATCTAAGTGGTTGGTCGGTTCATCCATTAATAACATATCAGGCTTTTCAAGTAATAATTGACAAATTGCTACTCGACGGCGTTCACCACCTGATAAATTTTCAATTTTCGCATCCCAATCAGGTAAACGTAGTGCGTCAGCGGCTCGTTCTAATTGATTATCTAAATTATGCGCATCTTGTGCTTGAATAATGGCTTCAAGCTCTGCTTGTTCTTTGGCTAATTTGTCAAAATCGGCATCAGGATCAGCATAAGCGGCATATACTTCATCTAATCGAGCCAATGCTTGTTTAGCCTCACTAACCGCTTGCTCAATGGCTTCACGCACAGTTTGTTTAGGATCTAATTTCGGTTCTTGGGGTAAATAACCAATTTTAATATCAGGTTGTGGGCGTGCTTCGCCTTCAATTTCGGTATCAACACCCGCCATAATTCGTAGTAAAGTGGATTTACCCGCTCCATTTAAACCGAGTACACCAATTTTTGCACCCGGAAAAAAACTTAAAGAAATATCTTTTAAAATATAGCGTTTAGGGGGAACAATCTTCCCTACGCGATTCATGGTATAAACATATTGCGCCATAAAACATCATCCGTTTATTGGGTTAAAATAGCAAAAGGCATTTGCTATATGATTAATTGCGTATATTGTAGCGATTCTGAGGATTGGGTCTAGGGTTATTTGTAATAATGTGAGTAAATTGGTTAAATGGTGTTAACGGTAGATTTATATAAAACCGTTCAAATTCACCCCATATGCATATATAATCAACAATACCTTAAATTAAATTTATTATGCATATCTTGGTTATTTAGATATTTTCAATTTTATAAAATTGAAAAATTCAACAAAGGCTGTTTATTCTATACTCAAAAATATGGTGGTTATTTCTTCTTTAATGAAGAATTTACCCTAGAACAACAAGTACTAAAAGATAAACTCAAGCAATTTCAAAATTATTCTCAAAAATGATATAAAGCCATTTGAAGGTATCCCACCTTTTACTAGGTGGGATAATTGAAAACGTTATTTTTTTATAAAAACGTAAAAAGTTGCTCTTTAGGTAAGCGTGATTTTGGTCGATGCGCATTGCCGTCATTTTCAGCTCGATAGCCTAATGTGGCAACAACGATACTTTTAAGACCCTTGCTTTTCAGATCTAAAATTTCATCCATTTTTGCCGCATCATATCCTTCAATCGCTGTTGAATCAATACCAATTGCCGCTGCTGCAAAAAGCAGTTGCCCCAATGCAAGATAAGCTTGTTTACTTTCCCAACATTGTTGCGATTCAATGGTTGCACTATTGAGCTTTACAAAGTGCCTACGACCTTGATCTTGTGCTTGTTTAAGATCGGTTGAAGGATATCTGCCGTCTTTATCTTCTTGATTAAGTAGATTGACTAAATGGGCTTCGTCTAATGGTGTTTTAATGCAAAAGACAATCGTATGCGAAGCGCCAGTCACCCTTGGTTGATTAAATTCAAGTATAGCTGGTAAAATTTTATTCTTTGCCTCGTCGTTATCAATAACATAAAAATGCCATGGTTGTGAGTTAACTGATGATGGGCTGTTTCTTAAAACAGTTAATAATTGTTCAATCTTATCGACAGGAATTTTTTTTGTTGGATCATAATGTTTGGTAGTGTAGCGTTTTTGAGAAATATCAACTATGTTCATTATTGTGCCCTCGTGAGTTATTCTTTTTACCATTATAATTCGGTTTTATTATGTCTCAACTTATTATTTTAATAGATTTGTCAAATAGTAAAGCAATATTTATTAGTATTATATATTTGTCACTTTTTTAATAAAAATAAATATATTAAGATTGGCAGAAAATAATCATTGACACCACAAATATCATTTGGTAAAAATATCATCAGTTTTAGTTTTCATTAATTACAATCCAAATAGAGATTTTTTATGTTTGTTAACTATTTATCGCTTGACCTCAGCCTCCTCCTCGCATCAACTTGCGCGGATAGCTTGTGTGTGAAGTAAAAAGAAGTAGTTAAATAACCAACTCAACAAATTAACAAGAACCCGCGCTAAAGTGCGGGTTTTTTGTTTTTTTAACTTGAAATACCGAGATAGCGCTAAAATATATAAAAGGAAAAACAATGAGCGATCAAGTCATTATTTTTGATACAACGTTACGCGATGGTGAACAAGCATTACAAGCAAGTTTGAGCGTTAAAGAAAAGTTACAAATAGCGCTTGCTTTGGAGCGAATGCGGGTCGATGTGATGGAAGTTGGCTTTCCTGTTTCATCTCCTGGTGATTTTGAATCAGTCCAAACGATTGCTAAGACCATTAAAGATAGCTGTGTTTGTGCATTGTCTCGTTGTGTTGATAAAGATATTGATGTTGCTGCCGAGGCATTAAAAGTTGCAGATCAATTTCGAATTCATACTTTTATGGCAACATCAACCTTACATGTTAAAGATAAATTAAAAATGACATTTGATGATGTCATTGAAAGAGCTGTGCACTGTATTAAACGTGCACGTAATTATACTAATGATGTGGAGTTTTCTTGTGAAGATGCAGGCCGTACCCCAATTGATAACTTATGTCGTATCGTTGAAGCAGCAATTAAAGCAGGGGCAAGAACGATCAATATTCCGGATACTGTCGGTTATACTGTCCCTTATCAATTTGGTGGCATTATTCATACCCTATTTGAACGTGTCCCGAACATTGATCAAGCGATTATCTCTGTTCATTGTCATGATGACTTGGGTATGTCGGTGGCTAACTCGATTAGTGCGGTTCAAGAAGGTGCTCGGCAAATTGAAGGGGCGATGAATGGTTTAGGCGAACGTGCGGGTAATACCGCACTTGAAGAAGTTATTATGGCGATTAAAGTTCGTCAAAATATCTTAAACGTTCACACAAATATTAATCACCAAGAGATTTATCGTACTAGCCAAATTGTTAGCCAAATTACTAACATGCCAATTCCGGGTAATAAAGCAATTATTGGTAGTAACGCTTTTGCCCACTCCTCAGGAATTCATCAAGATGGGGTTTTAAAAAATCGTGAAACTTACGAAATTATGACCCCTGAATCAATCGGATTAAATCAAATCCAATTAAATTTAACCTCTCGCTCAGGACGAGCCGCCGTTAAACATCGTTTAGAAGAACTTGGTTATCACGATAAAGATTATAACTTAGATCAAGTCTATGAGGCATTTTTAGAATTAGCTGATAAAAAAGGCCAAGTATTTGATTATGATTTAGAGGCATTAATATTTATCAATCAATTAAAAGATGAAAAAGAACATTATGTTTTGGATTATTTTAATGTTCAATCAGGTTCGACGGTTGTTTCAACCGCTTCGGTTAGCTTGTTAATTGGTGATAAAAAGTATTCTGATGCTGCAACAGGTAACGGTCCTGTTGATGCTGTTTATCAAGCTATCAACCGTATTACTGGCGAGCCTATTTCGATTGTAAAATATCAGTTAGCTTCTAAAGGACAAGGTGAAAATGCTTTAGGACAAGTTGATATTGTTGCCGAATATAAAGGTCGTAAGTTCCATGGTGTTGGGCTTGCAACCGATATCGTTCACTCATCGGCTTTGGCTTTAATTAATGTATTGAATAATGTGTATAGAGCAAATCAAGTTGCACAAGAAAAACAAAAATTACATCATGACTAAAAGATAATTTGTTTTGCCGTTTAACAGCAAAACATGAAAATTAATTTAGATTGTAAAGGAATAAAAAATGTCACAAAACTACCATATTGCAGTACTTCCCGGCGACGGTATTGGCCCTGAAGTAATGAGACAAGCCTATAAAGTATTAGAGGTTATCCGCCAAAAATATCAGCTTTCAATCACAACTAGCGAGTATGATGTTGGGGGGGCTGCGATTGATATTCATGGTTGCCCATTACCTAATGAAACACTTGAAGGATGTGAAAAAGCTGACGCTATTTTATTTGGTTCAGTGGGTGGTCCTAAATGGTCTAATTTACCACCTGAAAAGCAACCTGAACGTGGTGCGTTATTGCCACTACGTAAACACTTCAAATTATTTGCTAATATGCGCCCTGCTCGTTTGTATCAAGGCTTAGAAGATCTTTGCCCATTACGCACCGATATTGCAGAGCGTGGATTTGATATTTTATGTATGCGCGAATTAACTGGCGGTATTTATTTTGGATTACCTAAAGGACGTGAAGGTAGTGGTGCTCAAGAAAAAGCATTTGATACTGAAGTTTATCATCGTTTTGAGATAGAGCGTATTGCAAAAATGGGGTTTGAAGCCGCACGCTTACGTCGCAAAAAAGTAACTTCAATTGATAAAGCCAACGTATTACAAACTTCAATTTTGTGGCGTGAGGTGGTTAATGAAGTAGCTAAAAACTATCCTGATATCGAACTTGAGCATATGTATATCGATAATGCCACAATGCAACTTGTTAAAGATCCATCTCAATTCGATGTTATTTTATGCTCAAATTTATTTGGAGATATATTATCCGATGAATGTGCCATGATAACTGGTTCAATGGGGATGTTGCCTTCTGCTAGTCTTAATGAACAAGGCTTTGGCTTATATGAACCTGCTGGTGGTAGCGCACCTGACATTGCTGGTAAAAATATTGCTAATCCTGCAGCACAAATTTTGTCATTAGCTTTGTTAGTCCGTTATAGCTTTAAACGTGATAATATTGCCTCAGCTATCGAAACAGCAGTAAATAAAGCATTAGAGCAAGGCTATCGTACTATCGATCTTGCACAAAAAGAACAACCCGTTTCAACTGATGAAATGGGAGATATTATTTGTAAACTAATTTAAGCACATTGTTTAATGATAACTGAAAATAATGTGATAAAACTAAGTCTTTAGTACTTGTTGTAAAAATAATAAGGAATATGCAATGTCAAAAACACTGTATCAAAAATTATATGATGCACATGTCGTTTACGAAGCGCCAAACGAGACGCCTATTTTATATATCGATCGCCATTTAGTGCATGAAGTAACTTCACCACAAGCGTTTGATGGTTTACGAGCTATGAACCGTAAAGTACGTCAACCACACAAAACATTTGCAACAATGGATCATAACACTTCAACAAAAAGTAATGATCTTAGCGCATGTAGTGAAATGGCTCGCATTCAGCTAACTGAGCTGGCAAAAAACGCCAAAGAGTTTGGGATTTCGTTATATGATTTGCAAAGCCCATTACGTGGTATTGTCCATGTAGTCGGCCCTGAGCAAGGTATGACTTTACCGGGTATGACTATTGTGTGTGGTGATTCACACACTGCTACACATGGTGCATTTGGTGCATTAGCTTTTGGTATTGGTACTTCCGAAGTTGAGCATGTGCTAGCAACTCAAACCTTAAAACAAGGTCGAGCTAAGACCATGAAAATTGAAGTTAAAGGGCAAGTCGCTGAAGGCATTACGGCCAAGGACATTATATTAGCTATTATTGGTAAAACCACTAGCGCTGGCGGTACAGGTCATGTAGTTGAATTTTGTGGTGATGCTATTAAATCATTATCAATGGAAGGACGCATGACATTATGTAATATGGCAATTGAAATGGGAGCAAAAGCTGGCATTATTGCGCCAGATGAAGTGACTTTTGAGTACTTAAAAGGTCGTCAATTTTCACCAAAAGGTGAAGACTTCGACAAAGCGGTTGCTTATTGGAAAACGCTAAAAACCGACGAAGGTGCACATTTTGATACAGTTGTGACGTTAGAAGGAAAAGATATCGCACCACAAGTCACTTGGGGAACGAATCCTGGTCAAGTAACTTCAATTGATGCAACAGTACCGAATCCTAATGATTTTGCTGATCCTATTGAAAAACACTCTGCAGAGCGTGCATTAACTTATATGGGATTAACCGCTGGCACCAAAATGACTGATATTAAGATCAATAAAGTGTTTATTGGTTCTTGTACAAACTCACGTATAGAAGATTTACGAGCTGCTGCGCAAATTGCTAAAGGCCGTAAAGTGGCTGAAGGTGTACAAGCATTAGTTGTACCCGGTTCAGGACCAGTGAAAGAACAAGCTGAAGCCGAAGGATTAGATAAGATTTTTATTGATGCAGGATTTGAATGGCGCTTACCGGGTTGCTCTATGTGTCTTGCAATGAACGATGATAAATTAGCACCGGGAGATCGCTGTGCATCAACTAGCAACCGTAATTTTGAAGGTCGCCAAGGACGTGATGCTAGAACACATTTAGTTAGTCCTGCTATGGCAGCAGCCGCAGCTATTACTGGTCATTTTACAGATATTCGCAAACCATTTTAAGGAGAGACTTGTCATGGCAAAATTTACAAAACATACTGGGCTAGTCGTTCCTTTGGATGCGGCTAATGTTGATACAGATGCAATCATTCCAAAACAGTTTTTACAGAAAGTAACACGCACTGGATTTGGTAAACATGCCTTTCATGAATGGCGCTTTTTAGATGATGCTGGCGAGCAGCCTAACCCTGAATTTGTCTTGAATAAACCCCGCTATAAAGGTGCTAGCATTTTATTAACACGTGAAAATTTTGGTTGCGGTTCTTCTCGTGAACATGCTCCATGGGCACTTGCTGATTATGGATTTAAAACCATTATTGGTTCAAGTTTTGCCGATATTTTTTACAATAACTCATTTAACAATCAATTATTATTGGTTAATTTATCCGAAGAAGATATCGATGAGCTATTTAAAATTGTCGAAGCTAATGAAGGCATTGAATTTACCATCGATTTAGTTAATGAAGTGGTCATTGCCGGCGATAAGCAATATTCATTTAAAATTGATGCTTTTAAACGTCATTGCTTGTTAAATGGGTTAGATAATATTGGCTTAACCCTACAACATGAAGATGCAATTAGCGACTTTGAACATAAAACTCCAAGCTTTTTAGCTTAATTTTATTAAAGGGCGCAAATTGCGCCCATGATTAAAATAAGAGATATATATCCAAAAAATTTGAATTCAAATTTAAAGCTGTTTTCGTTGACTTGATGGTGGAATTGATAAGGCTTCACGGTATTTTGCTACGGTGCGACGTGCAATAATAATGCCTTGTTCTTCAAGCATCGAAACTAATTTACTATCACTTAATGGCTTTTTACTATTTTCTGCCGATATATATTTTTTAATTAATGCTTGGATAGCTGTAGATGAAACCTCACCACCTGAATCATTATTAACATGACTTGAGAAAAAGAATTTAAGTTCATAAATTCCGCTTGGACAATGCAGATATTTTTGAGTTGTTACACGAGAAATGGTCGATTCATGCATATCAATTGCCGTTGCAACATCAGACAAAATCATTGGTTTCATGTATTCAGTACCATGTTCAAAAAAAGCTTGCTGATGCTCAACAATAAATTGGCTGACTTTTAATAAGGTTTCGTTACGGTTTTCGATGCTTTTAATAAACCAATTAGCTTCTTGCACATGAGATCTAATATATTGCCCATCACTTTCATTTGCTAATTTTGCCATATCAGCGTATTGCTGGTTAATACGTAAAGCTGGAACTGTATCGCTATTTAAATACACAACCCATTTTCCTTGTACCTTTTTTACCATGACATCAGGTATGACATAGTCTGGAGAAGCAGTATTAACCAAATCGCCGGGATAAGGTTGTAAACGTTGTATAAAATCAACAGCCTCTTTTAACTGTTCATCTGTTGTATTTAACACTTTTTTTAAGTTTCTATAATCGCGTATGGCTAATAAGTCTAAATAATTATCAATAATTTGTTTAACTAATGGTGGAGTGTCTAAATGTTGAATTTGAATAGACAAACACTCTTGCAACGATCTGGCACCAACACCGATAGGATCAAAATTCCATATTCGTTTCAATACTGCTTCAACTTCGGCAATTTCAACTTCATCATTACCTTGCTCTTCAAGTATTTCTTCTGTTGAAACTGTTAAATAGCCTCTCTCATCTATAGCTTCAATAATAGATACCGCTATCGCCCTATCTGTATCGCTAAAGGGTGTTAGTTCAAGTTGCCATTCCAGATAATCATGTAATGTTTCGTGAGTTTCACCTTGATAGATAAGCAATTCATCATTACGATAATCTGAGTTAGTTCCAGATGGAGTTCCTGCACTATAAATATCATCTAAAGATGCATCCAGTGGAATATCATCGGGAATCTCTTTGCTATCTAAAGCCTCACGCGTATCAATATTTTCTGTTTCATCGTTTTGTTTAACGTTCACTTCGTCATATTGATCATCAACTTCAAGTAATGGATTGTTTTCAAGCGCAGTTTGTATTTCTTGTTGGAGTTCTAAAGTTGACAACTGTAGTAATTTAATCGCCAATTGTAATTGCGGCGTCATGGATAATTGTTGAGAGACTTTCAGTTGTAAACTGGTTTTCATCATAATCTGAACTCGTTTCCTAAGTAAACGCGTTTAACATATTCGTTACTTAAGATGTCACTAGGTGAACCTTCAGCAATTAAATGTCCTTTATTAACAATGTAAGCACGTTCGCAAACATCTAACGTTTCACGTACATTGTGATCGGTTATTAATACACCCAACCCTCGATCGCGTAGATGCTTAATAATATTTTTGATATCTATCACCGAAATTGGATCAACCCCAGCAAAGGGTTCATCAAGTAAAATAAATTTAGGATTAGCAGCTAACGCTCTTGCTATTTCTACTCGACGTCTTTCTCCACCTGATAGAGATTGTCCTATGCTGTCACGAATATGAGAAATATGGAACTCTTCAAGTAATTCTTCGGCACGATCGATTTTCTCATTTTTATCAATATCTTTGCGCGTTTCTAAAATTGCCATAATGTTATCTATAACAGACAATTTTCTAAAAATAGACGCTTCTTGTGGTAAATAGCCAATACCTTTTTGAGCTCGCTCATGTAAAGGTAAGATACTGATATCATGATCATCAAGGTAAATTTTACCTGCATTTAATGTCACTATACCAACAACCATATAAAAAGTAGTGGTTTTACCCGCACCATTAGGGCCCAATAATCCAACAATTTCGCCAGAGTTGACGGTTAAACTCACATCTTCAACAACTCGTCTTTTTTTGTATACTTTGGCCAGATTTTCCGCTTTTAAAATTGACATTTATTTATTCATCCCTTTAACTTGGTTTGGGATAATAGTGCTTTTTACTCGCATATTCTTGCCAGGATTGGCTAAAATTTGCTGTTTTTTAACATCGTATGTAATCAGATCACTAACAATATGATTGTCTTGTTGAAATAATTCAGCATAACCTCGTAAAATAACATTATTTTGTTTTACATTGTAAATAACTTGTGAAGAATGACCCGTCACAACTTTATTGTTTTCTGATAAAATTTGCTTATAATTCACAGGATTACCATAGGCTGTAATTTTTTGCTTATTTGTGTCTTGTGTGTCGGTGATAACCACTTTATCAGCTTTTATTGTTAATCCTTCTTGGATAATAACAACATTGCCAATAAATGTAATTGTGTTATTTTCAATATCAATTTTTTGATTATCTGCATCTATCCTAATGGGTTTATTATTAGCAAACATTCTATGTTCTTCTTTAGAGTCTTTAGATTGCAAAGTAGGTTCATTAGCGAAACTACTTAAAGAGATTGGTAGCAATAAAATTAATGAAAAAACAACTTGTTTTAGCGAATTCATGTTTTATTTCACCTCTGTGTTATAATATGTTTTTACATTTTCAAGTATATTAGCCGTTTTGGTGTGTAAATTACCCGCCAAACCAATACCAGTTGAATAAAACCCCACCCCATTAATGATGACAGGATCTTTTGATTTAACTAATTGTGAAGTTAAATCTATCACTGCATTATCAGTTTTTACTTGTTTTAATTGGGTTTCTTGTGTCAAATTATCTAATTGAACATCATTATAAAGATAAATAAGTTTATCTTTTGTCAACGTCGCTGTCTTTGCTTTAATATGCCATATAGCTGAATGGTTCTGATCATAAAACGTAAAATTGGGCAAATCAAATTCAGTATTATCTGAATCATCAAAATGCCTAACATTACTGGACTCAATTTTATAAATAAGATCCCCAGATAAATCGTAAATATCTGTTAACATTTCATCACTTTGATAAATCGGCTTATCTGATATATTTGGGGTAGATTGTTCTACCGCCTCATCTCCTTTTTGATAATTATAATAAACACCGATAACAACAATGAGAAGTAAAAAACTGATTAGATTTTTTTTATTCATAACTTACGTTTTTCACATTAATTAGAAATTATTATTTCGAATGCCAAAATTTTAATTATTCTACTTTATTTTTCATTAAATTAATATCGAACATTAAAAGAAGTTAAATCGTTTTGTGGCAATAATTCAAAAATATTAACACGTGAAATACGCGACGAAGCAGGACCTCCATTTTCAATCCATTTTATCAATTTTCTTATTTGTAAGCTATCACCTTGAGCAATAATCTCAACACTTCCATTATCTAAATTTCGAACATAACCGACTAAACTCAGTTTTTGTGCTTGCTGATAAGTAAAAAAACGAAATCCTACACCTTGCACACGGCCACCAACATTTATTTTAATTTTTTTAATCATCCTTCAACCTCATTTTATTATTATTTTAAATATATTTTTAGCTTAATGATGAAATACTAATTTAGATTATAAATGCGGAATAAAATTTCTTATCATAGTTAAATAATTTATTAAAAAATAAATACTATTTAATGAATAGATACTAAACGTCTAGTTTTATATTAGATTTATTAATAATCTTACTATTATTAAGTTTTTACTTATCGACTAAATTTTATTTTTTAATATATTAAACAATTATAAATAATTAAAACGAAAAAAATAAAAATGTTATTAAAATATAGAAAAAGGCTGTTCTTTATTTGGCTATTGTCAGTATTAAGCTACTATATACTTGATTCATATTCTTTTACCAATATTGAAATTGATACACAAAAAATTAGCAGAGTCACTGATGAATTTAATAGTGTAAATGTCTATTATAATGGTAGCATCTATAATGTATAGTGGAAAAAACATTACTTAAATCAAAAACATTAATGTGTTGAATTTAACAAATGCTCTTATTATCAGCGCTTCAATCATAAAATACTAGATAGTTATGGTCATGCTAAAAATTACTTCGATGAATCAATTCCTGATGGTCAACTTAATCCTAAACGTAATTTATTACAATTTCATAATGGTTCACCAACTAAACCACAAGTTGAAGATATTATTGTTTTTGGTTGGTCAAGATATGGTCATATTGCCATTATTAGCAAAGTTAGCGATAACAAAATTGAAATTATTCAACAAAATCCTGGTCCCAACAAAAGCAGTCGTGCAACTTATACATTAATTTTTAATAAGAGATTATGGAAAATAGATAGTTTCCGTATTTTAGGTTATTTACGTAAAAATAAATAATTGCCTGCACCAGAGTAAACTACAACAAAAAAACAAATGGCATAATTACAGAAAATATTCAAAATAATAATTCAGATATTTAATCAAAGATTAATCAACAAACCATTCATTCTTCTGTTTTGATACTATTTTTATAGTCTCCAAAATAGCCGATAAATGTTCATGTTGAGCTATTGCTGCAAGATCTGGATCATGATTTTTTAAAGCTATCAGAATTTTTTCATGCTGTTTAACAAGATCTTCGGGAGGCGAAATTTCTTCTAATGAAAGAAATCTTACGCGATCCATCATAGCTTTAATATTTTCAACCATTTCCCATGCCATTTGGCAGTCTATTACGTTCATTAAAATTTGGTGGAATTCATCATCTTTTTCTAGAAAATATTGAATATTTTTATGTTTATTGGCCTCTTTTTGTTCATCAATATTTTTTTGCAGTAATAAAATATCTGAATTATTAATTTTTAATGCGGTTTGTCTAATAATTGCACATTCAACTGCATCTCGAATAAATTGCCCATCAATAACTTTTTTAATCGATATTTTTGTGACAAATGTTCCTCTTTGCGGCAAAATTTGGACAAGCCCCGCTTCGGCTAACTTAATAAAAGCTTCTCTGACTGGTTGCCTTGAGACATTAAATTGGCTAGAAATCTCTTTTTCTGAAAGTAAAACACCAGGCAATACTTGACAAGTAATAATCGCTTTTCTTAATTTACGGTAAATTTGTTGATTAACGGGTTCTGAAATATTTAAGTCGGCAGATTTAAACATATATCATCTTAGATAAAAATTAAATTATGAAGAATAGTAGGGGATTTTTAAATATAAGAAAAGTTTTTTTGATAAATGACTATCAATATAAAAAGCTTATTTGATCTAAATAGAAGTAAAGGTGAAAAATGTAACGCCCTTGTGGATAATTACACTTTGCTTTTATTAATTATGTTAGTTTTGTTAATAATGCTTTAAGAAATTTTTTCTAACTGTTTTACTGACTGTTTAGCACCAATATCCCGCAAAGACAAATAAGCTTTAGTCACCTGCTCAACAAAATATTGATTGTTAGGTAGATCATCACCAAATACATGTGATAATAACAATAACGATTTTACTCGTTCTTGATTATCTTGACTATTTGCTACTAGTTCTTTCAGCTTATCGGCAATTGGGTCACTTACCTCAATCTTCCCACCCGCATCATCAGTCCCACTTACATACCGCATCCAAGCTGCAATACCTAAAGCTAAACAATCAAATGGTGTGTTATTTGCTAAATGAAAACGGACTGAATCAAGCATACGTTGAGATAATTTTAAGGTGCCATCCATGGCTATTTGCCAAGTACGATGTTTTAAACCTGTATTACGATAACGATCAAACAACGAATCAGCATAAGCCTGTAAATCAACGCCTTTCACTCGTAGTGTACTTGCTTGTTCATTTATCATCAAATGCCTTGCAGCTTTAACATAAAAAGGATCTTGCATACATTCATCTATATGTAAATATCCAGCTAAATAGCCTAAATAAGCTAAAAATGAGTGACTACCATTTAACATACGTAGCTTCATCTCTTCATAAGGCAAGACATCACTAACAAGTTCAGCGCCAGCTTTTTGCCAATCAGGCCGGCCAGCAACAAAGTTATCTTCAATAACCCATTGCTTAAAGGGTTCGCCAGCAATACCTGCAGGATCTTCGATTCCTCCCAGTTGTTTTTGAATTTTTTCCATCGTTTCTGGTGTCACTGCTGGTACTATTCGATCAACCATTGTTGAAGGAAATGTTACATTTTGTTCTATCCAATTAGCCAAATTTGGATCGCGCAGTTTCGCTAACGCCAAAACGACATTCCGCGTTACATGACCATTTTCTGGCATATTATCACAAGACATAACTGTAAACGGTTTTAAACCTTTTTCTTTACGTAAATATAATGCTTCAACAATCACACCAGGGACAGTTTTTGGCTTAGTTGGATTTTCAATATCGTGTTTAATTAGTGTATTATTGGTATCAATTGATGCCGTTGCAGGTAAATAGCAATAACCTT
Organism: Gilliamella sp. BG7; assembly: GCF_046635565.1. Lineage (NCBI taxonomy): Bacteria > Pseudomonadati > Pseudomonadota > Gammaproteobacteria > Orbales > Orbaceae > Gilliamella > Gilliamella sp. BG7. The sequence continues at coordinate 195,145 of NZ_JBIDFB010000002.1, forward strand.
TTTCGGTAACAGTGATTGACACAATAGCAATTTCAGGGCGTGTCATAACTTCTAGTATTTTGACAATACCATCTATATCGGCATGTAATGCTTCTTTAGCAACACCAACAACTTGAGTTGACCAATTGTCATAAGCCATTTCACAAACACTAAATAAGCAATCTTGCTGTTTTAAATCCTCAATTTGCTTTTCACCGCCGATTAAATTGACTTCACAATATCCCCAATCACTACCATATTTAGCCGCTAAGATATCAGTAAAAACTGCCTGATGAGCACGATGAAAGGCACCAAGACCAAGATGGACAATTTTAGTTTTAAGCTTATTTCTATCATAGTTTGGTACAACTACCTCTTTAGGTAGTTGTGATAAAGTTTTAGTTGATAGTTTCATTATTTTTCCTTCAAAATTTTAAATTATAATGCGGCATCATTTAAATCAGATAAATCACGGTCTTTAACTTCCGGCATAAAAATCGCTGATATCAAACCAATACAAGAATAAACAATGATCATAACAACAATTGGCCACCAATCGTTGACAATATTACAGAAAATTCCGGCTAATAAAGGACCAAACCCGACTGCAATAAGACCTCCAGCTTCTTTAGATATTGCCATTTGAGTAAAGCGATTACGAGCACCAAACATTTCAGCCATTGTAATATTTTCTAGTGCAAATAGCCCTAGTACGGCAATATTATGAATAATAATAAAACATAACATTATAGTGCTAACGGAATGACTTTTATCAACAACAATAGATAGCATTGGATAAGCAAGAATAATTGAAGAAACAGTCAAAATAATATATGGAATTCGTCGCCCAATTTTATCCGATAACCATCCTAAAAAAGGAATAGTGATAAATCCTACAATCGAACTAATCATTAAAGCATCTGTGGGTATACCTTTTTCGAATAATAAAGCCTGCACTAAATAACCTGCTAAAAAAGTTTGAATTAATCCTGAATTTCCTGCCTGTCCGAAACGTAAACCAGTTGCTAGCCAAAATGATTTACTTTTTATCATTTCAACTAATGAAATGTGTTTGATTGGTTGGATATTTACATCATTAACACCATCAAATACAGGGCTTTCTTTTAAGTTCATTCTAAGCCATATGGCAAAGATCATAACGATCGCACTTACAAGAAAAGGTACTCTCCATCCCCATGCAATTAACTGTTGTTTATCTAACAAAAAAAACGTAATTGCCCAAATTGCAGTAGCACTCAATGTACCGCAATTAGTGCCCATTGCAACTAATGAAGAAATGGTTCCTCTTTTTCCTATAGGAGCATATTCTGCAAGCATAGTGCCTGCCCCTGAAATTTCAGCACCAGCGCCCAATCCTTGTACTATACGTAAGAGAACCAACATTAAAGGAGCTAAAATACCTACTTGAGCATAAGTTGGTAGTACACCAATTAGTGTTGTACAAATACCCATCATAGTAATTGTAATAAATAATACTTTCTTTCTACCAATTGCATCGCCCATTCGTCCAAAGATAAAAGCACCAACAATTCGGGCAATGTATCCTGCCCCATAGGTTCCCATAGCTAAAATTAATGCCATAATTGCCGATTGTTCAGGAAAAAATATTTCACGAAATACTAGTGCTGCACCTAAAGAATATAACTGAAAATCCATAAATTCTAATGCTGTTCCAAGCCATCCAGAAACAGCGGCTTTAACTAAATCTGAAGCATTTCTTTCACATTTAATCTTTCCTATGTTATTCATATTTTACTCGCCTTATAATTTTATATATAAAAAGATCATCAATAAAAATGTATTTAAAAATTTCTAACTAATAGTGAGTAACACCTTGCAACACAGTTTTTGATCTTTTTCAAAAGTTTCTATCGCTTGAATGACTTGTATATAATCGAATTGATGTGTAATTAACTTTTGTGGGTCAATTAATTTTTTCTTAAGCCAATCAATTACAACTGGAAATTTATTAGCATTTAATCGAGATGAAAAAATAGATAATTCTTTACTTGTAATACATTGCTGAGTTATCTGACAGGCATCACCTGAGAATCCCATAATCAAGATTCTTGCTGCTGGTGATGCAATACTAATTGCTTCTTGCAAAATGGAGGGATGACAGGCTGCATCTATAATAACTGTCGGTTTAATACTAAGCTTATCCAGCTCATCTTTTAAAAATAAAGAAGTGTTGTTTATTACTCTGTCAGCACCACTAATTTTTGCCATATCTAAACGTTCTTCAATTCGATCAACAACAATGACCTCTTTAACGTTATAAACTCCTTTTAACGCTTGTACTGAAGTTTGTCCCATTGGGCCTGCGCCGTAAATTAGTGCAATATCATTTTCAGTTGGTTTTAAATGGCTGGTTGCATTCGCTGCGATAGTAAATGGCTCAATCATCACTGCAAATTTATCACTAATTTCATCTGGGATAACATAAGCATTTTTACTTGGAACTACTGCGTACTGACTAAATCCACCATCTCGATGAACACCTAATACAATTAGAGATGTACAAACATTAGGACGGCCTACTAAACAAGAATAGCACTGCCCACAACTAATAACGGGATCGACGGATACTCTTTCTCCAATTCTAGATCTATCAACCCCTTCACCAACTTCATCAATCACACCAAAAAATTCATGACCAATAACCCTTGGATATTTAACAAATGGGTTATGCCCACGGTATATATGGCTATCTGAACCACAAATACCTGCTAATTTTACTTTTACTCTTACTTCCCCCTTTGCAGGCTGAGGAACTTTTCGTTCCTCAATTACCAATTCATTAGTTTTTTTGATTACAATACTTTTCATATAACCTCCTATAATTTACCAATTCCACAACGTACCATCTTCTAAACGAGCAACAGGTAAATAAGCTGGGTTGTAGGGATATTTTTCAGCAAGTTTTTCGTCAAAATCGATACCTAGTCCTGGTTTGTCACTTGGGTGCATGTAACCATCTGTAAAGGTCCAATTTGGTGAAAAGACTTCTAGCATTTGCTGTGAATACCCCATAAATTCTTGCACACCAAAATTAGGTACCCACATATCGAAATGTAGTGCTGCAGCATGGCAAATTGGAGATAAATCAGATGGTCCGTGAGATCCTGTTCTCACTTGATAAAGAGCAGAAAAATCAGCAATACGGCGCATATGGGTAATACCACCTGCATGAGTAATTGTGGTTCGTATATAATCAATTAATTGCTCTTGAATCAGTTGTTTGCAATCCCAAATGCTATTGAACACTTCACCGACTGCAATTGGTGTGACAGTATGTTGACGAATTAAACGGAAACATTCTTGATTTTCAGCAGGTGTTGGATCTTCCATCCAAAATAGACGATAATCTTCTATGCTTTTCCCAAAACGAGCGGCTTCGATAGGTGTTAGGCGATGATGCATGTCATGCAGTAAATGCTCATTAAAACCAAATTTACTTCGTACTGCATCAAACAATTTAGGCATAAAATCAAGATACTTCTCGGTTGCCCAATATTGTTCTTCAGGATAATTCCCTCTTGTTGCAGGTTCATAAGCAAGGTTTTTCCCTTTACTTTGACCATAGGTTGTCTTCATGCTAGGGATACCACATTGTACGCGAATTGCTTTAAACCCCATTTCCTTATGTTTAGCGTAATCATCTAATGCTTCATCAATACTTGAACCAGTCGTATGACAATACACCATGACCCCTGTTCGTGATGCACCACCTAGTAGCTGGTAAAGTGGCATATTAGCCAATTTTCCTTTGATATCCCAAAGTGCCATATCTATGGACGAAATGGCTGACATGGTAACTGGGCCACGGCGCCAATACGCACCTTTATAGAAATATTGAAAGATATCTTCAATTTGATGAGGATCTCGCCCTATAAGTTGCGGGCAAAGATGATCTTTAAGATAGGATGCTACAGCTAATTCTCGACCATTAAGTGTTGCATCTCCAACACCATAAACACCTTCATCGGTAGTTATTTTTAATGTAACAAAATTCCGCCCCGGACTACATACAAATACTTCTGCTTTTAAAATTTTCATTTAAAACCTCTTTTGTAAATTTAAGCATGATAAAAATAACGACATAAATACTACCATACAAGTAGAGTTGCATGTCTTTGTGAGATTTATCACAGAGAAAGAGAATTTTTGTTAAAAAGTTTCAGGTAATACTATGTTTCAGTATAAAAAAGGAAATAAAAAGATAGCAAACTGGCAATCATATCTGTTTTTAACTGTATTAACGGTATAATGACTCTGGGTATGACTGGAATTTGGCTGTTATAAATGCCAATGGTTTAAAAACAATACGCTATGTAATTAATGGACTCTATTTTGATATTATTAATAGATAATTATGATTCTTTTACTTTCAATATTCACAATTATTTGTGTCAAGTTGGCGCAGAAATTAAAGTGATTAAAAATGACGAAATGACAATTGAACAAATAAAAGAGCTTAGCTTTTCTAAGATTATCATTTCACCTGGTCCGGGATCCCCTACCGATGCTGGAATATCACTTGCAACTATTGCCGAATTTAGTCATATTTGCCCAATATTGGGAGTTTGTTTAGGGCACCAAGCGATTGCTCAATATTATGGTTATAAGATCATCAAAGCACCAACACCTATGCATGGAAAAGTCGATGAAATAACGCACGATGGTCAAGGCGTGTTTAAAGGGATCAAAAACCCACTTTCTGTGGTTCGTTATCATTCATTAATTGCTTGTGATAAGCTTTTACCAAAAGACTCTCAATTAATCGTAACAGCAAGAAACAATCAAGGATTGATTATGGGATTACGTCACAAAAAGTTACCCATCGAGTCAGTCCAATTTCACCCTGAAGCAATTAAAACCGAATTTGGTTTACAAATGATTGATAATTTTGTCCATGAGTAATACTAGAATGAAAATTCATATCGACTTTGAAGATCAACATAAATATTTTTGCAACCCTATCGCCATTTTAAAGTCTGATGATTATTCAACAATCAAACAACAATTTGATTCAATCGAAAAATTCACACAACAAGGCTATTATGCGGTTGGATATCTCGCTTATGAAAGCGCAATGGGGTTCAATAGTGAAAATAAAACAAAACAGAATTATGATTTGCCGCTATTGATATTTGGTATTTTTGATAAATTTTCTATCATTGAGCAAAAACATGTAGAAATAAGTGATTACACTCCACCAACTTTTGATTTGATAAGCGATACATCAATTGAGGAATATAATCAAAAAATTAACTTTATTCGATCTCAAATTGAATCAGGCAATACTTATCAAACCAACTATACAATTCAATTTACTACTTCATTTAATGAAAGTGCTATTAATTATTACCACTTTCTACAAAAGAACAATCAAGCCGATTATTGCGCTTATATTGAGTTTGACGATTATTGTATTTTATCAATTTCGCCAGAATTATTTTTTAAGTTAGAAAATAAAATTATTACAACAAAACCAATGAAAGGAACAACTGCGCGCGGTTTAAATAATCACCAAGATAAACAACAATTAGAATTATTATTCTCTGAAAAAAACCAAGCTGAAAATATGATGATTGTTGATTTATTACGTAATGATTTAAGTCGGGTTGCAAAGGCAGGATCAGTTACAGTTCCTAAATTATTTTCAGCCGAAAAATATCCAACCGTTTGGCAATTGACTTCTATGATTCAAGGTGAATTGAAAGAACATGTTAATTTATATCATATTTTTCAAGCACTATTTCCTTGTGGATCAATAACTGGAGCGCCTAAAACCAGTACAATGCAAATTATTGCAGATATTGAAAACTCACCACGTGGAGTTTACTGCGGGACAATTGGTTATATTGAACCATATATGAACAAAGCTATATTCAATATCCCAATTCGGACTTTAACCATACACAATCAACAAATGCATTATGGTGTTGGCGGAGGGATCACTTGGGATTCAACCTCACAAGAGGAATATAATGAGATTTTAGCTAAAACAGCAATTTTAACTCGCACCACCTCTTCTCCCAAATATGTCATTGAATCATTATTGCTTGAAAAAGGACAATTTTTCTTATTGGAAGAACATTTAAGGAGACTTTCTCAATCAGCTGATTATTTTGATTTTAACTATGATATCAATGCAATTAAGTTGCAACTTATTAAGTTAGCAAATGCAACTAATAAAAATATTGGGAATATCTATAAAGTCAGAATTTTACTGCAAAAAAATGGGCTATATACCATTAGCGAGAATATAATTAACTCGCCAATGGAGATCAATGAAATCGCATTTGCAAAGCAGTGTGTTCATAACCAAAATGTATATTTGTATCATAAAACGTCTAATCGGGAGCATTTTCCTAATTTAATTACAGGAAAGGAATATATTAATTTTAACCAACACAATGAAATAACTGAATTTGTTAACGGTAACCTCGCATTGCTGATTAATGATCAATGGATTACCCCTAAAAAAGAATCGGGGTTACTAGCTGGCACCATGAGGCAATTTTATTTAGATCACAATCAATTGTTAGAAAAAACGATTTTAAAAGATGACCTTTTAAAAGCCGATAAAATCGCATTTATCAATAGTGTTCGTAAATGGGTAGAAATTGATGACAAGGTTTTTAGTCAGTTCAAACGATCATTAAGATCAATTACTGTTTAAATTCAAATATTCCGCCAACATTATGGCGGAATATTATTATGACATTAAAGTTTTATTGAGTTTGCAAAGTCTAGTTCTTCATCCTGCCAACCTTTAGATAGCGCGTTAACTAAAGCATCATATCCATTACTTGCTAAAGGAACATGGCGTTCAAATGGTTTGCTTTCAATATTATTTTTACTATCAGTAACAACCCATCGTCCTTTAATCACCGCATCACCAGTATAGCTTCCATGAAACCCATCAATAAATAACTTAACCGTCAATGTTGGCGTTGTAATTGATCTGCTAGAGACTAAATAATTTGGTAACATGACCGTTAAATCTTGCGTCAATCGTTCTTGCAATTGCTGAGATAGTGTTGAAGCCCATAAATGATGCATTGCTGTTTCATATTTGATATTATCAGTTTGTAATACAATACCTGGTTTATTTAAAAAACTCACCACATCTACCGACTCAATCCAAATAAAATATTTGGTAGTTTTTATTTTTTGCGATACTGGACTCTGTAAATTACTAGTTAGTTGAAAATAGCTTTTACTTGGGTTGTTAGCTGAACAACCGACTAATATAGCAAGTAATGGCATAAATATGACTGTAAGTAGCTTTTTATATATTTTGTTCATCATTTTTTACCTTTTGCTTTAGGCTCTTGATCTTTCTTCGCTGGAGCAGAAAAAATCAGTGCATTGCTCTTATCATTAAGAGTATTAAGTAATGGCGTTAATTCATCCATCATCTGTTGCACTTTTTGTAAACTCTCTTTCATTTGGGTATTGAGTTCAGAACCAGGTTGTAATTCTTTCATTGTTTCATTTAATGATCGTAATGTCTTTTGCAGATCTTTTGGTATATTTTGCATCTCTTTACTTGCCATAATACGATTTAATGATTTCATTAATCCTTCACTCGAAGCTAATGATTGATTAAATTGTGATAGTGTGTTGTTAAGTGGCAAATTATTAAAATTGTCAAGTAACTGCATAATTTTTGCCTGAATTTGTGCAATCCCTGTCGAAGTCGCCTCAATTGTATCGTAACCAAACTGCTTCGCTAGTTGAGGATCATACTTATTTTTTAACTCAGGATAAAAATCAAGATCTATATATAACGCACCAGTGAACATATTTGAAGTTTTTAATGACGCTCTTAACCCATTTTTTTGTTCTTTCATTATCAAAGCGGCAATATCGATTTTCTCATCAACTAATTCAGATAAACGATCAGGCTCTATCCTAATTAATATCGGCACCCTTTTATTTAAAATTGATGATTTTTCTAACATTTCAGCGGTATAAAATGGTACTTTAAATACTGTTCCTAATCTAATACCATGATATTCAACTGGTACTCCCTCTGTTAACCCTGAGATAGAATCTGAAAGCATAATAAGAAATTCTTTATATTCAGTATACTGTGAATCTTGGATAGATTTTTTATCTTCATATAATGTATAAACTGCATTTTGCTCAGCAGGTGCACCTAATTTGGAGCCTTCAGGTAAATCAAAACTAATTCCTCCAGACATTAATACATCCAGAGAAGGAACATCTAGACTTGCCCCTCGAGATGAAAGAGTTAAATTGATACCCCCTTCTTTCCAAAATCGTACGTTTTGTGTTACTAACACATCATAAGGTTTAGTAATAAAAATTTGATATTTCATCTTACGCGATTCAACATCAAATTCCGAAGTCTCCACATTGCCTACGCGATAGCCATGAAACATAATAGCTGCCCCTCGAGGAATTACACCATTTTGCTCACTTTCTAAATTCAGGCGAATTCCTTTGATACTAGGATCGGACAACGGAGGCGTATCAAAAAGCGCAAAAGGCTTGTTTTGAAAACCGTGAGTATCGTTTCCAGCGGCCAATTCTATATAGATACCGGATAAAATAGTACCTAATCCCGTTACTCCATCACGACCAATTTCTGGCTTAACAACCCAAAAAATCGAATCATTTTTCAGTAACGGCTCCATATCATTATAAATACGGCCTTTTATAACCACTTGCTGGTAGTCATCAGATAACGTCACTTCATCGACTATACCAATATCAACACTGCGATTTTTAATTACCGTTTTACCTGCAACAATGCCACTTGCATCTTTTGCTAGTAATGTGAACGAAGTACCTCTATAAGCATAATGAGAGTAGATTATCCAAAGACCAACAATTGCAGTAACAATAGGAATAATCCATATTGCTGAAATAGCTCTAATTTTAATTATTTTTGCCAATTTACTTGATGTAGCCATATTGTTCCCATTAAACTATTTTTTATTTTGCGGACGATCCCAAATTAAACGAGGATCAAATTTTTGTGATGCAATCATTGTGATAATAACGACAGTTGCAAAAAATGTAACACCAATATCTGGATAAACCCCCATCATTTGCTGATTTCTCACTAAAGAACAAACAACAGAAACAACAAATATATCTATCATTGACCATTTACCAATAAACTCAACTGCAGTATATAATTTTTTCATTTTTAAGCAATTATTCTTATTTTTCCGTTTTACTGCTAATGCAAAATAACAAAGCCAACTTAGTGAAATAATTTTTAAAATTGGTATAACGACACTAGCGAGAAAAATAACAAGAGCTACAGGTACATCACCTGCTTGCCACATATAAATAACTCCATCCATGATATTTGAAGTTGATGCCACCCCCAAAACAACAGTTATCATAATTCCAAACAAATTAGCTGGAATGTAAAGAATTAATGAAGTAATTAATAAAGCTATAGTCCATTGTATTTTATCACGATCTCTAATTTTACTTTTTTGTTTACATCTAGGGCATTTTTTATAATTTATGGGTAATATAGCCTGACAACAATTACATAATTTTAGATTTTGGCTAATTCCTGTTTTTCCAACTTTCAATGAATTAACAGCAAAGTTATTACGATGAATTTCGTTCCAAATTACTTCAGGAGAGAAAATAACTAAAGATTTTATATAAAAAAAGACAAATAGACAAAATGCCCAAAACGTACCAGTGACCCCAATACTGCCATAACTCATTAATTTAACAAAACTGACCAAAACACCAGTAAGAAAGATTTCCGGCATACACCAATGTTGAAATTTTTCATAAACAATAAGTAGATCGCGTTTGCGATATTTTGTTAATTGAATTCTGGAGCAAAGCAGGACGGTAATTAACAAATTAAATATAGGAAAAAGCAAAACAAATAAAATAAAAAGCGCTGAAACATAGCTATATTTATCTAAATAAAGGGTTTTAGGAATATCTAATGCACTAACACCAATGTAATTTCCTACAATTCGGATATCAATAAAGACAAAGCCGCAGGCGACAATAATCATAATTAATGAACAAGTAGCATACATAGCAGCTCTAAACTTCATATTGCTACCATTTTTAGCTAATGTAGTATTACAGCGCGGGCAAACAGCTTTATGCCCTACTGTTATATCAGCTAATTCTATGACCAAATCACAGTGTGAGCATAAAACATAATGTTGTTTATCAATGGCCATTATTTTCCTTTATTTCGAAATATTTTTGAATCTGTATAAATATTTTAGATTAGCATTACATTTAAATGTAAAACTAATGCATTATTATTAAATAATCTTTTGAAGAACAAATATTTTAATGAATAAAAGTTGGTTGTGTCTGATTCAAAACCAATCATATCAAATGATTTTTTTTTATGAAAGTATTACTAAATTAAATTGGCGAATTTTAATTATTATTAAATATAAAAGAAAACAATCTTTATCAAATACATTATTCTTTCATTATTAGCTTAAATTTGATAAAAATTTATAGTTATAAAATTAACAGAATAAACCAATAAATTTAATCTTGAATATTGATATTTTATCACCATTTGTTAGTTTCAGTTATTACATCAAATAAATTATCCATAAAAATTTGTGAAGTAATTTCCATAATTAACTAAATAATTGTTGTGTATAAAAAAACTTGATACTGTATAACAATACAGTATAATGATTATCAATCTTAACTTCTTGGAATTTTACAATATGAACGAAAATAAACAACGCGCACTTTCCGCTGCATTAAGTCAAATAGAAAAACAATTTGGTAAAGGTTCAATTATGCGTTTAGGAGATACCCAAACGTTAGATGTGGATGCTGTATCTACAGGTTCTTTAGGACTTGATATTGCACTAGGTATCGGCGGTTTACCAATGGGTCGTATTGTTGAAATTTTTGGACCAGAATCATCTGGTAAAACAACACTTACCTTATCTGTCATAGCACAAGCTCAAAAAGAAGGTAAAACTTGTGCATTTATTGACGCTGAACATGCACTTGATCCAATTTATGCTGCTAAACTAGGCGTTCAGGTTGACGACTTATTAGTTTCTCAACCTGATACTGGAGAACAAGCTCTTGAAATTTGTGATGCATTGGTTCGTTCTGGTGCTGTTGATGTTATCATTGTCGACTCAGTAGCTGCATTAACACCAAAAGCTGAAATTGAAGGTGAAATGGGCGATTCTCATATGGGATTACAAGCTCGCTTAATGTCACAAGCCTTACGTAAACTAACTGCGAATATAAAAAATGCAAATTGTTTAGTTGTATTTATTAACCAAATTCGTATGAAAATTGGTGTTATGTTTGGTAGTCCAGAAACAACAACTGGCGGTAATGCACTAAAATTCTATGCTTCTGTTCGCCTTGATATTCGTCGTACAGGATCTGTTAAAGAAGGCGAAGATGTTATTGGTAATGATACTCGAGTTAAAGTAGTTAAAAATAAAGTTGCAGCACCTTTTAGACAAGCAGAATTCCAGATTCTTTATGGTTGTGGTATTTCCAAAGAAGGCGAATTGATTGACTTAGGGGTTAAACATAAATTAGTCGATAAAGCTGGTGCATGGTATAGCTACAATGGCGAAAAAGTTGGGCAAGGTAAAGCTAATTCAATTAAGTTTTTACAAGAACATCCTGAAATCGCAAAAGGACTCGAAACAAAACTACGTGATTTATTACTAAATAGCCCAGCAGATTTTACAGCACCTGAAGACGATATTTCATTAGAGAATGACAGCCTTGAATAATGAAAAAAAACTCAATAAATCAATCTTAAATAAAGCTGTGCAATTACTTGCACAGCGCGATCACTCTTCATATGAACTAAGCAAAAAAATGATATGCTTTTTTGCAAAAAAGCAACAAAGTACAGAAGAAGAATATCATGACCAATTGACTAAACTAAAAACTGAAATACAAGATGTGATTGAATATTGTATTAATCAAAATTGGATAAATGACACCCACTATATTGAAAAATATATTGTTATTCGTGCCAATAAAGGTTACGGAAAATATAAAATTGCAATGGAACTTAAACAACGGGGCTTATCTATTGACTTAAGTCGTCAACTATTGCAAACATCTAATATCAACTGGGAAAACCTTGCATATAAACAATTATTAAAAAAGTCAAAACAAATCAAACCTGAAAATAACAATAAAAAACAAAAAGTTGTTAATTTTTTAATTGCTAGAGGTTATACACAAGATGATATTAAAGCTGCTTACGATTTGTTGACTTAAATAATTATAATATCTAGAATACAAAATATATAATTTAAAGCCTATTACAAATAAAGCTCATTAATTCTTTTTTATTTTATCCCTATTTACTTGTAATATTAGTTAGCACCACTCCAATTTAGGAATATTTACTTTTCAACTTTAGTTGTAACGGGTATATTACTATGTTTAAAAATCTATCGTTTTATATGGAAGCATAAATGAAAAGTACTGCAGAAATTCGTCAAAGTTTTCTTGACTTTTTCCGTGACAAAGGACATGAAGTTGTCGCAAGTAGTTCCCTTGTTCCACACAATGATCCAACACTATTATTTACCAATGCTGGAATGAATCAATTTAAAGATGTATTCCTTGGTGTTGATAAGCGTTCTTACACTAGAGCAACAACATCGCAACGTTGCGTTCGTGCTGGTGGTAAACATAATGATTTAGATAATGTTGGTTACACTGCTCGGCATCATACATTCTTTGAAATGTTAGGAAACTTTAGTTTCGGTGACTACTTTAAACATGATGCAATACATTTTGCATGGGAATTATTGACCAGTAAAAAATGGTTTAACTTACCTAAAGAGAAGTTAACCGTTACCGTTTATGAGACAGATGACGAAGCATATGCAATATGGGAAAAAGAAATCGGTATCCCTAAAGAACGCATAGTACGTATCGGTGATAATAAAGGTGCTCCGTATGCCTCAGATAACTTCTGGCAGATGGGGGATACCGGCCCTTGTGGTCCTTGTACCGAAATTTTCTATGATCATGGTGATCATATTTGGGGAGGACCTCCTGGTAGCGCAGAAGAAGATGGTGACAGATTTATAGAAATTTGGAACATTGTCTTTATGCAATTTAATCGCCATCCTGATGGCACAATGGAACCACTACCTAAACCGTCTGTTGATACAGGTATGGGACTGGAGCGTATTGCTGCAGTTTTGCAACACGTTAACACTAATTATGAAATAGATCTGTTTAAGAAATTAATTAATGATGCAGCTAACGTTATTCAGACTAAAGATTTAGAAAATAAATCGCTACGCGTTATTGCCGACCATATTCGCTCTTGTGCATTCCTAATTTCGGATGGTGTTTTGCCTTCGAACGAAGGGCGAGGCTATGTATTACGCCGCATTATTCGCCGCGCAGTGCGCCATGGGCACATGCTAGGAGCAAAAGATATTTTCTTCTATAAACTAGTTAAACCACTAATTGATGTGATGGGAAGTGCAGCGATTGAATTAGAAAATAATCGAAAACTAGTCGAAGACGCACTCAAAATTGAAGAAGAGCAGTTTTTGAAGACACTTGAAAGAGGATTATCCTTATTAGATCAGGAATTAGCCAAAATAACAGGTAAAGTTTTACCTGGAGATATTGCTTTTAAACTATATGATACTTATGGTTTCCCATTAGATCTAACGGCAGATGTGTGTCGTGAAAAAAACATTACTATCGATGAAGATGGCTTTAACCAATGCATGGAAGAGCAACGAAAACGAGCTCGCGAATCAAGCTCATTTAATGTTGATTATAGTAATGTTATCAAACTTGATGATAAAACTGAATTTTTAGGTTACCAAGCAACAGAATCATCAGGAAAAGTTATTGCTATATTTAAAAACGGTCAAAAAGTCGAGAATATTCACGCTGGCGATGAAGCTATTGTCGTTTTAGACAAAACACCATTTTATGGAGAGTCTGGTGGCCAAATTGGTGATAAAGGCTTACTAAGTGCAGCTAACCTTGAATTTAGTGTTTTTGATAGCCAAAAATATGGTAACAGTATTGGTCATATAGGACAAATCATAAAAGGTTCTTTAAAAGTTGGTGATAATGTCACTGCTGCTATTGATGTTGAATTACGTGAACGTATTCGCCGTAATCATTCAGCTACGCATCTATTACAAGCTGCTTTACAACGTATTTTAGGTAACCATGTTCATCAAAAAGGGTCTTTAGTTAATGATAGCTATCTGCGTTTTGACTTTTCACATAATCAAGCCATTACGCCAGAACAAATTATTGAAATAGAGAACTTAGTAAATCAACAGATTCGTCATAATTTACCAGTAGATATTGAGCTAATGCCAATTGATAAGGCTAAAAATAAAGGCGCAATGGCTTTATTTGGTGAAAAATATGAAGATATCGTTAGAGTTCTGACAATGGGCGATTTTTCAATTGAACTTTGTGGTGGTACTCACGTAGATAGAACTGGTGATATTGGTTTATTTAAAATAATATCAGAATCAAGCATAGCTTCTGGTGTACGCCGTATTGAGGCAACTTCAGGGCAAAATGCAATAGATGTGATACATAATGAATCCAATTTATTAACTCAGATTGGACAACTAACTAAAAGTGATAAGTCGGCAGTTTTAGTGCGCATTGAGCAATTGATCGATCAAAATAAACAGCTTGAAAGAACAATTGAACAATTAAAAGCACAGAGAGCTAGCCAAGAAAGTGCACAACTACTTAATCAATGCGAAAAAATCAATGGTAAAAATTTACTAATTGCTAAACTTGATAACGTTGAAGCAAAATTATTACGAACGATGATTGATGATCTTAAAAATCAATTAAAGACAAGCGTGATAATTTTGGCCGCCGTCAATGGTGATAAAATCAATTTAGCTGCTAGTGTAACCAACGATTTAGTCAATATAGTTAAAGCTGGAGAATTAGTTTCCCAATTAGCTTTAAAAATAGGTGGTAAAGGTGGTGGGCGACCTGATTTTGCTCAGGCAGGTGGAATGGATCTCTCAGCATT
Source organism: Gilliamella sp. BG7 (assembly GCF_046635565.1). Classification (NCBI taxonomy): domain Bacteria; kingdom Pseudomonadati; phylum Pseudomonadota; class Gammaproteobacteria; order Orbales; family Orbaceae; genus Gilliamella; species Gilliamella sp. BG7. The sequence continues at coordinate 210,194 of NZ_JBIDFB010000002.1, forward strand.
ACCAGAAGCTTTATCTTCTGTGAAAAAAGAAATCAGTAATAAATTACAAGCAAGTTAGCCAGATATGCTCAAATATTTGTTAGTTGAATATTAAGTGTTTCTGTAATATTCCGTCTTTCTGTCTTATTGATGGGGGCTGACGAAGCTATATATTAAAATTGTTTGAATATACTTAACTGATATTAGGAGATCTAATGTTAATTTTAACTAGGAGAGTAGGTGAAACACTAATAATTGGTGATGATGTAGTTATTACTATCTTAGGCGTGAAAGGAAATCAAGTCAGAGTAGGTATTAATGCACCTAAAGAAGTTTCTATTCATAGGGAAGAGATATATAACAAAATTCATCAATCACAAGATACAAATGATGAATTATTGGAGCCAAGAGAGTAATATTGAGTAGTAAATAAACAACTAGCACGCGTAAACAAAAAAATGTTTGACTTATTTTTTGTAAAACGTAATATGTGCGCCACACATTATGATTTTGTTGTTCAAGCAAAGTCATAATGTATTGGTGAGATGGCCGAGAGGCTGAAGGCGCTCCCCTGCTAAGGGAGTATGCGGTCAAAAGCTGCATCGAGGGTTCGAATCCCTCTCTCACCGCCATTTAATAAATTAAAGTATGCATCCGTAGCTCAGCTGGATAGAGTACCCGGCTACGAACCGGGCGGTCAGGGGTTCGAATCCCTTCGGATGCACCATTTTAAATAAATTCAAAACGCATCCGTAGCTCAGCTGGATAGAGTACCCGGCTACGAACCGGGCGGTCAGGGGTTCGAATCCCTTCGGATGCACCACTTTTTTAACGAACTTACACGCATCCGTAGCTCAGCTGGATAGAGCACTCGGCTTCGAACCGAGCGGTCAGGGGTTCGAGTCCCTTCGGGTGCGCCATTTCGGTTGAATCCCAATATAATTCTAGTATACTAAGCTCACAAATTTTTATATTGGTAAATCAATCTACTTTTAATTTATATGTTCTCTTTTCTATAATAGAATAACGATAAAGTAGAAACATATTTCCTAGTTAATAATAATGGACATTATTTATGTTGGACCCAAATTTACTCCGAAATGAATTGGATGTTGTTGCTAATAAATTAGCACGTCGAGGATTTAAATTAGATGTTGATACGATTCGTCACTTAGAAGAAAGACGCAAAGTATTACAAATTGAAACCGAGAACTTACAAGCCGAACGTAATGCTCGTTCAAAAGCAATTGGTGAAGCCAAAGCACGAGGCGAAGATATTACCGCTGTCCGTGAGGAAGTCAATAAACTTGGTGAAAAACTCAATAGCGCTAAAGCAGAGCTTGATATCCTACTAAGCAAAATTAGAGATATCGCTTCCACTATCCCAAATATTCCTGATGCCTCTGTTCCCGACGGAAAAGATGAAAATGATAATGTTGAAATTTCTCGCTTTGGCACACCAAGAAAATTTGATTTCCCAATTCAAGATCATGTTGCATTAGGAGAACGCTTTGGTGATCTTGACTTTGCAGCAGGGGTAAAACTCACAGGTGCTCGTTTTGTGGTCATGAAATCACAAATAGCACGCTTACATCGTGCGATTACTCAATTCATGTTAGATTTACACACAGAACATCACGGTTATGCCGAAATTTATGTTCCGTATTTAGTCAATCAAGCGACACTTTTTGGAACAGGACAATTGCCAAAGTTTGCTGGTGATTTATTTCATACTAAACCGCTTGATGAAGAAGCTGAAAGCAGTAATTATGCGTTAATTCCAACTGCCGAAGTGCCTGTAACTAATCTTGTGCGCGATGAAATCCTTGATGAAAGTGTATTACCTTTAAAAATGACAGCACACACCCCTTGCTTTCGCTCTGAAGCAGGATCTTACGGTAAAGATACTCGCGGCTTAATCCGTATGCATCAATTTGATAAAGTAGAATTAGTTCAAATTGTTAAGCCTGAAGAATCGATGAAGGCATTAGAAGAGTTAACTGCTCACGCAGAAAAAGTATTACAATTACTTGAATTACCATATCGAAAAATTGTGTTATGTACTGGCGATATGGGCTTTGGCTCTTGTAAAACCTATGATCTTGAAGTATGGATACCAGCTCAAAATACATACCGAGAAATTTCTTCTTGCTCAAATATGAGGGATTTCCAAGCTCGCCGAATGCAAGCTCGTTATCGTAATAAGGCTGATAATAAAACATATTTAGTACATACACTAAATGGTTCTGGTCTAGCTGTTGGACGTACACTTGTTGCTATTATGGAAAACTATCAACAAGCAGATGGTTCAATTAAAGTTCCATCCGTTTTAGTACCTTATATGAATGGTGTTGAGTTTATTAAATAACTCACATTATCTTAGAGAATAGCGCTATCTATTAGCGCTATTTTTTTATTAATAAAGGTGAAAAAAATGATAAAAGGTGTAGCGCTTTCAATACTGGCATCATGTCTCTTTGGGTTACTTTATTACTACCCAGTTTTGTTACACTCCTTATCTGTTGTTGATATTTTTTGTTGGCGATTACTAACTTCATTTCCTACAATAGCTATATTAATCATTGCAGGAAAACAGTGGTCAGTTATAACTGCACTTTTTAGACGAATAAAACAACAACCACTTTTTTTATTAGGGTTATTATTTTCTTCTGTTTTGCTCACAATACAGATGATGATTTTTATTTGGGCACCACTTAACGGACATGGGTTATCAGCATCGCTAGGTTATTTTTTATTGCCACTAGCAATGGTGATTTCTGGGAAAATTTTTTATAAAGAAAAGCTCAGCTTCTTGCAAAAAATAGCTGTTGCACTTGCAATATTAGGCGTTGCTATTGAAATTTACATCACTGGTGCTTTCTCATGGGAAACCGCTGTTATTGCTTTGGGGTATCCAATCTACTTTATGACAAGGCGCAAATTGCGAATAGATGGCATTGTGGGCACGTTTTCTGACTTTTTCTTTATCTTCCTAGGGTGCCTTATATATTGTGCCTTAAATTATCGTTTAGACAAAATAATTAGTGATCTTTCTGATTTCCCGATTTACATACCAACCTTGGGGATCATCACGGCTATTGCTTTTGCAATCTATTTTGTTGCAAGTCGCTTACTGCCTATGGGATTATTTGGTTTATTAGGATATGTAGAGCCAGTACTACTAACAGTTATTTCTATACTGTTTTTGCATGAGAAATTTTCATCAGAACATATTGTATCATATGGATTTATTTGGTTATCTGTTTGCATTCTAGCTTTTGAGGGTGGGATTTTTGTTATACGTGCAATAAAACGAAAAAGATTACAATAGATACAAAAGAGGCACAATTGAATGCGCCTCTTATCAAACAATCTATCAACTATTTACTAAATGTAACATAATGACCATAGCTTTCTAAAATACCTTGGATCCTATCAAGGGTTTCTCTTGGTGGAGCCTCAACGCCTTCCAACTTATATTTATCACCAATCGTATCCCATTTATAAGCACCTAGTTTATGATAAGCAAGTAATTCTACACGCTCAATATTATCCATCCCCTCAATAAATTTACCAAGCAGATGTGCGGAATTATCATCATCAGTCCACCCAGGAACAACAACATAACGTATCCAAGTTCGCTTATTAATTTTTTGCAAATATTTAGCAAATTCAAGAACTCGTTTATTTGACACTCCAACTAATTTTTGATGAATTTCATCATTAACTTGCTTTAAATCAAGCATGACCAAATCTGTTACCTCTAAAAGTTCATCAACAACATGGTCGAGTTGCCTTGCATAACCATTAGTATCCAAACAAGTACTAATGCCTTCTTGATGACAAGCTATAAACCATTGAGTAACAAACTCAGCTTGTAACGTAGCCTCACCGCCCGAAGCTGTCACACCACCACCATTGGGCATAATAAAACTTTTGTAAGAAACAATCTCTTTCATAAGCTCATCAACGGTGACCTCTCGACCAGCTTTTAAATCCCATGTATCACGATTATGGCAATACAAGCAACGCATTAGGCAACCTTGAAAAAAAACAATAAAACGAATCCCTGGACCATCAACAGTACCAAAGGATTCAAAAGAGTGGATACGGCCTTTAACAGGCGACTTAGTTGTCATAATAATATTTTGTTGTTCCATAGATAATCTCGAATCATTGCTCATATGACTTTTTAATAATTTTAACTCCACTATCGTCAAACTTAAACCAATAGTATTAATCGCCATGAATTATATTTCGATTAATTATACTGGATAAATATCAACAATATTAAATTATTATCATCGTATTAATATTTAATTAAAGTTGGCAAAATAGTGTTCGTGCTGATAAAAAAATAGCGCCCTTAAGGACGCTATTTCAATTAATCTAACAATTAACTAAACTAAATTTTTTGCGTAAATGTACGATTAATTACGTCATTTTGTTGTTCTTTAGTTAATGAGTTGAAACGCACCGCATATCCAGAAACACGAATAGTTAATTGTGGATATTTTTCAGGATGTTCCATCGCATCTAATAATGTATCACGATTTAATACATTAACATTTAGATGTTGACCACCTTCTACTGTAGCTTCGTGATGGAAATAACCATCCATTAAACCAGCTAAGTTGCGTTTACGCACATCATCATCTTTACCTAATGCATTTGGAACGATAGAGAAAGTATAAGAAATACCATCTTTAGCATAAGCAAATGGAAGTTTAGCAACAGATGTTAATGAAGCTACCGCACCTTTTTGGTCACGACCATGCATTGGGTTAGCACCTGGTCCAAATGGCGCACCAGCACGACGTCCGTCTGGAGTATTACCTGTTTTCTTCCCATAAACAACATTTGATGTAATGGTTAATACAGATTGTGTAGGAGTTGCATTACGATAAGTTTTAAGTTTTTGAATTTTCTTCATAAAACGTTCAACTAAATCAACAGCGATATCATCAACTCGTGGATCGTTATTACCAAATTGTGGATATTCACCTTCAATTTCAAAGTCAGTAGCTAAACCATCTTCATCACGAATTGCTTTTACTTTTGCATACTTAATCGCAGAAAGAGAGTCAGCTGCAACTGAAAGACCAGCAATACCACAAGCCATAGTACGAATAACATCACGATCATGAAGCGCCATTAATGATGCTTCATAGCTGTATTTATCGTGCATATAGTGAATTGCATTTAATGCTGTTACGTATTGTTTTGCTAACCAATCCATAAAGTGGTCTAAACGAGCAAACACTGTATCAAAATCTAAATATTCATCAGTGATTGGAGTCTCTTTAGGACCAACTTGCATTTTTAATTTTTCATCCACACCGCCGTTGATTGCGTATAGTAGAGTTTTAGCAAGGTTTGCACGCGCACCAAAGAATTGCATTTGTTTACCAACAATCATTGGGCTTACACAACATGCAATAGCATAGTCATCATTATTAAAGTCAGGACGCATTAAATCATCATTTTCATATTGTAATGATGATGTATCGATAGATACTTTTGATGCGAACTCTTTAAATCCACTTGGTAATTTTTCAGACCAAAGGATTGTCATGTTAGGTTCTGGAGATGGCCCCATTGTATATAAAGTATTTAAGAAACGGAAAGAAGTCTTAGTAACTAATGTACGACCGTCAACACCCATACCAGCGATAGATTCAGTTGCCCAAATTGGGTCACCAGAGAATAATTCATCATATTCTGGCGTACGTAAGAAACGAACCATACGTAACTTCATAACAAAATGGTCAACAATTTCTTGAGCGTCTTTTTCTGTAATTAAACCAGCTTCAAGATCGCGTTGGAAGTAAATATCAAAGAAAGTCGAAGTCCGACCTAATGACATTGCAGCACCATTTTGTGATTTAACCGCAGCTAAATAACCAAAGTATGTCCATTGAACTGCTTCTTGTGCAGTTTTTGCTGGGGCAGAAATATCGAAGCCGTATTTAGCTGCCATTTCTTTAATTTGGCCAAGTGCACGATGCTGTTCAGCAATTTCTTCACGACGTTGCATAATCATTGGAAGATCAACACCGTTTTCGAAATCAGCTTGTAGTGAATTAAATTGTGCAAATTTATCTTGCATTAAGTAGTCGATACCGTAGAGCGCAACACGACGGTAGTCACCAATAATACGACCACGGCCATAAGCATCAGGAAGACCAGTAATAACACCTGATTTACGGCAACGAAGAATATCTGGAGTATAAATATCGAAAACACCTTGGTTATGAGTTTTACGATATTCAGTAAAGATTTTTTTGACTAAAGGATCAAGCATTCTGTTATAAGCTTTACAAGAATTCTCGATCATTTTGATACCACCAAACGGAATAATTGCACGTTTTAATGGTTTTTCAGTTTGTAAGCCAACAATTTTTTCTAAATCTTTTTCAATATAACCTGCATCATGAGCAGTAATTGTCGAAATAACACTTGTATCAAAGTCCACAGGGGCATGGGTAGCATTTTCAATTTTAATGCCTTCCATTACTTTATCCCATAACTTAGTTGTGGCTTCAGTTGCGCCAGCTAAGAAAGACTCATCGCCCTCATATGGCGTGTAGTTTTTTTGAATAAAATCGCGGACATTAACATTATTTTGCCAATCACCATCTTTAAATCCTTTCCAAGCTGCTGCTTGTACTTCGTTTAAATTACTCATAATTTTCACCTCAGGTTTACAAAAATAGCTATTTACCCTATTACATATTAGGGTAAATATTATAAAATCAATGTGGCTTACGTAAATATAAAGCCCAATAAGGTAGTGCTACAGCTAAACCACCTAAAATATTCCCAATTGTAACTGGAATTAAATTTTTAAATACAAAATGCGATATAGTTAACTCTTTAAATGCATCTGCCGACACACCAGCTGCTTGCCAAAACTCAGGGGACGCAAAGTTCTTAATCACAATACCCATAGGAATCATAAACATATTTGCAATACTATGCTCAAAACCGCTGGCAACAAACATCGCAACAGGTAAAACCATAATTAGCATTTTATCAAGTAAACTACGACCAGCGTAACTCAACCAGGCGGCCAAACAGACCATTAGATTAGCTAGAAAGCCAAGACATACTGCCTCAATAAAGGTGTGATGTAATTTATGATCGGCGGTTTGTAAAATATTTAGTCCCCACAAACCATTAGCTACCATATACTGGCCAGAAAACCAAATAACTGTGACAAACAGTATAGCACCAATAAAGTTACCAACATAGACCAAAATCCAATTACGAATCATTTTAGTCCAACTAATTTTATGGGTCATTTTAGGTAAAATGGTCAATACTGTTGAAGTAAATAAGTCAGAACCACAACAAACAACAAGCATAAGTCCTAAAGAAAAACAAATACCGCCGACTAATTTTGCCAAACCAAAAGCAACGGTTGCTGTTCCTGTTGTTACGGTAATATAAAATACAAAAGCGATAGAAATATAAACACCAGCAAGCATTGCGGATAAAATCGTACTACACGGGTGTTTGTTTACTTTGTAATTGCCAAGGTCTTCAGCAATTTGGGTCATTTGTGCGGGAGAATATGAATCCACAAGTTTATTGGTACTCAAACTAACATCCTCAAAAAAACTAGGGTTTTATGAGACGCATAGTATACTCAAAATCTGAAGCAGATCACGTTTTTTTATTAAAGAATTTTAAAACCACAAAAAAACGCTGTTTATTAAAGAAGTTGCTAGCAGTAAAAAGTGTAATGTAACAATTTCTGAAAAAATTTATCCACACTTGATGTATTAATCTTGCTCTATTTATTTTATATATATATTAAATGGCTAAATATTGGCTGATTATGTCGCATCACCATTAAAATACGTATCACACTGTTTCAATTTTTCCCATTTATTTATGAGTAAACCGGTTGAGTAAATTTTAATATACGCAATAGGCATCACAAATTTTAACATATTATTACATGTTCCTTAACATTCGCGCTCGTTACCCGCAAAACATTCAATATTTACTACTTGCTTGAAAGAACCACACTATTCTAATCAGGCTTTTTAATACATTACAAATGGTCGGACGTTTCAACTTAAAACGTTTCAAAAAAAAGTAGTAAATATTATTATTTTTTCTTGTGTAGTCGCTCTTTTCCTTATCTGTGATAGGGTATTAATTTCAATTTTTATGTATATCCATTATTGTTGTTTCTTAAATCACTATAAACAACGCTAATAATTTTATAACTTATATTTTAATAAAAAAACAAACTTTTATAAAATCACATATTTCCCCTTTTGCCTAATCAAAGAATTATTATTCCTATCTTTTCAGAATTAACCATCACCTCATCATTTATAAGTAATGATGAGGTGATGGTTAATGATTGTTACTAGCTTATTTATTATCTAAAATCCGACTAACTTTTATTAAATAATTACGTGATTCTTTCGAGACGTGAGATGTGGCCAGTTTTCGATAAACTTGTTGTGGTGTCATTGAGTTTATGATGTTGATCGCTTCGTTGCGATCGTTAGAAAATGTGCGCAATACACTACCTGCCCCACCGTTATAAGAAGTAATCATGGCGTATCTTAACGAGATTGGATTATTGATGCCAGCTAAGTATTTGGTTTTTAGTAATGATAAGTAAGCGGTACCCATATCAACGTTATTACGTGGATCAAGTAAGAATTTTCGACTTGGTTCACCTGATTTGCCTCGTAATTTGAAAATATCACGTCCAGCGGTGTGTTGCTGTACTTGCATTAGTCCTAGTGCATCAGTACGGCTAACAGCATATGGGTTAAATGCTGATTCAACTTCCATAATGGCTAAAATCAAACGTTCATCAATAAAATAACGATTAGATGCTTCGGTTACGATTGGTAAGAATTTTTTGGCACGCTGATTTATGTGGTTAGGAACTAGTTTAATTTCAACATAAGTGATTTTATGAGAACCTGATGAGCGGGTTTTTATGTTATTGGTAAGTAGATAATCAGCAAAACTATTAGCTCTGCCACTCCAACGAATCGGTTGATGATCTTGATCTAATACCTGATTGTATAAAAATGGTTCTTGAGATAAGTCTTGACTGATTTTGTCATGGCGTATAATGTCAACTGGCTCTGACATAAGTAATGTCGAAACTATCGCTTCTTTTAGGTTTTCTATTGGTGATTCTGTCATGGTTTCAATAGTAATTACACCTGAAACGAAGTTAATATGGACGCGAGTTTTTAGGTTATCTTCATATTGAACGTAGTCTTTTGGACCTGCTATAAGGACTTCTTTAGGCCCCCAAATTTGTTCAATGTTATTAGCATATTGGCTAATTAATATATTAAAAGCATTAGTGTCTTTAATATAATAGTCTTCATCTTTTTTTGAATTCGTACTAGGACAACCTGTTAGAAGAGTTACAGTAATAATTAACGCTATGATTTTTTTATTTTTTTTCATTTTACATCTCAATTTTTGGGTTTGTATCCGTCAATAACAACTTCTTCGCCTTCAAATAGAAATTTGATCATTTCAGCTTCAATTTTTTTTCGATGTTCTAGATTCATCATATTGAATTTATTTTCGTTAATTAACATAGTTTGTTTTTTGAGCCATTCTTGCCATGCCTGTTTGGATATTTCGTTAAAAATACGTTTTCCAAGCTCTCCTGGGTAAAGTTGAAAATCTAATCCTTCTGCTTCTTTTTTTAAATAATGGCAATAAACAATACGACTCATTTTTATCTCTTTTAAGTACAATTAACAAACAAAGGCTGATTATACCTGAAAATAATTATAGATAAGAAGAAAATTATTATATTAATTTTAAATTGAATTCACCTTTAATTAGTGAATATTAATTTAAAATATTTGAATAATTATTTACTTTACACCGCAATTAGTTCGATTAAAATGATAGGAACTAGTTAATAAAATAAATAAGGATTAAACAATGCAGCCAAAAATCACACGTGAACTTTTTGATAAAGTTATTTTACCTATTTATGCACCAGCAAAATTTATCCCCGTAATGGGTAAAGGGAGTCGTGTTTGGGATCAAAATGGTGAAGAATATATTGATTTTGCAGGTGGCATCGCTGTAAATGCGCTTGGGCATTGTCATCCAAGATTAGTTAAAGCATTACATGAACAAAGTGAAAAGTTATGGCATGTAAGTAATGTTTTTACTAATGAGCCGGCTTTAAATCTTGCTCAAAAACTTATCGATAATACGTTTGCTGAACGTGTTTTTTTTGCAAATTCTGGTGCCGAAGCTAATGAAGCTGCGTTTAAATTAGCTCGTCATTACGCAATACATAAATACAATCCTTATAAGACTAAAATTATTGCTTTTTATCAATCTTTTCATGGGCGTACATTTTTTACCGTCTCTGTTGGTGGTCAGGCTAAGTATTCGGATGGTTTTGGTCCAAAACCAGCTGATATTATTCATGTTCCTTTTAATGATCTTGATGCAGTTAAAGCCGTAATGGATGATCATACTTGTGCGGTTGTACTAGAGCCTGTGCAAGGTGAAGGTGGGTTAACTTCAGCCACACCAGAATTTTTACAGGGTTTGCGGGAGCTATGTGATGAATATAAAGCGTTACTGGTGTTTGATGAAGTGCAGTGTGGAATGGGTCGAACAGGCAGTTTATTTACTTATCAACAATACGATGTAAAGCCCGATATTTTGACCTCGGCTAAAGCACTGGGCGGTGGATTTCCTATTAGTGCTATGTTAACAACAGACGAAATTGCTTCAGTTATGCATCCTGGTGTGCATGGTACAACTTATGGTGGTAATCCTTTAGCTTGTGCTGTGGGTTGCGAGGCTTTTGATATGATTAATTCTCCTGAAATACTTGAAGGTGTGCAAAAACGACGTGCTGTATTTATTGAGCAATTAGAGGAAATTAATGATAAATTTAAATTATTTCGAGAGTATCGTGGGAAAGGGTTGTTGTTAGGTGCAGAGTTACAGCCCAAATTTCACAATAAAGCTCGTGATTTTTTGAACGTAGCATCCGAATTTAAAGTGATGATTTTAAATGCCGGACCTAATGTTTTACGCCTTACCCCATCACTAATTATTTCTGAAGATGAAATTAAAGAAGGTATGACTCGATTAGCAAAAGCTGTGGAAAAAGTTGTCAATTCTTAAGTTTTTCTATACAGTAACGGCATTTTAGTCAATTAAATGCCGTTGCATTTAAAGGATACTTATTTATGACCAATATTCACCCATTAAATTATGCTAAAACTCATTTTATTTTGAGTGCACCTGATATTTCTCATCTACCTATTGATAATGGTGTTGAAATTGCTTTTGCTGGCCGTTCTAATGCTGGTAAATCAAGCGCTCTTAATACATTAACCAATCAAAAAGGACTTGCTAGAACGAGTAAAACGCCAGGTCGAACCCAACTTATTAATCTTTTCGAAGTTGAAGAAAATTGCCGTTTAGTAGATTTACCCGGTTATGGCTATGCTCAAGTGCCAGAGGCGATAAAGCGTAAATGGCAAAAATCATTGGGTGAATATCTGCAAAAACGTGAGAGTTTAAAAGGTTTGGTTGTATTGATGGATATTAGACACCCGTTAAAAGATTTAGATCAACAGATGATTGAGTGGGCGGTTTCTGTTGATATCCCTATTATGTTACTGCTTACTAAAGCTGATAAATTAGCTTCTGGCGCTCAAAAAAAACAAGTTAATATGGTGAAAGAAGCCATTTTACCTTTTCAAGGAGATATTACTGTCGCTCCTTTTTCATCACCTAAGCGTATTGGACTTGAAGCTCTAAAACAAAAATTAGATGAATGGTTTAGTTTGCAATAAAGGATCATTCAATGAATAGTTCAACATTTTCGTTTCAATCTTTATCACCAGATTTAATTATTGATAGCCTATCTTCAATAGGATTGAGTATAGATTCTGGTTTGACTGTGTTAAATAGTTATGAAAATCGTGTTTATCAATTTCAAGATGAAGATCATAAACGTTATGTGGCTAAGTTTTATCGACCAAATCGTTGGGATCGTCAGCAAATTCTTGAAGAACATCAGTTTACTAAGCAATTAGCTGATGCTGAGGTTCCCGTTATTACGCCATTAACATTTAATAATACGACACTACACGAATATCAAGGTTATCTGTTTACGTTGTTTGCTAGTGTTGGAGGGCGACAATATGAGATGGATAATATCGAGCAAATGGAATCTGTGGGTATGTTGCTTGGTCGTATCCATCAAATTGGTGCTAAGCAGACATTTTTACATCGTCCAACTATTGGATTAGAAGAGTATCTTTATCGGCCACAAGATATCTTGCTATCTAGCGCTTATATTTCTAAAAAAGTTCAAACTGACCTTAAAGATATTTTAGCCCAGTTAATAAAAACTGTTGAACAGCATTGGCATAACGATTGGCAGCCTATTCGATTACATGCCGATTGCCATGCGGGTAATATTTTATGGCGCGATAATGCAATGTTTGTTGATTTTGATGATTCTCGTAATGGCCCTGCAATTCAAGATCTGTGGATGTTACTGCATGGTGATCGTCAACAGCAACGTTTACAGTTGGATTTATTGATTGAAATGTATCAGGAGTTTTGTGAGTTTGATCATCATCAATTAAAGCTTATCGAACCTTTAAGAGCGATGAGAATGGTTCATCATTTAGCATGGATTTTAGAGCGTTGGCAAGATCCTGCTTTTCCTATCGCCTTTCCATGGATTACTGATGAGGATTTTTGGCGTCAACAATTAGCTGAGTTTAATAAGCAAATTGATGCAATTAAAGCTCCTGCAATACAGTTAATGCCAATGATGTGAATATAAAGCGTATTAATTGAGTAGTTTTAATAATTCGTTTAAATTAGGTTGGTTTGTGACTAACTTCTCTTTTTTTTGTTTAGAAAGCTGTTTTATTTTTATTCGGTACTCAAGCCTGAGCGCCATCGATCTGTCACCAATATAGATTTGGTACACAATAGTTAAATCTTTTTGCCCTTTTAGATGCTTTGCACCTTTGTTGGTTTGATGTTGGTGAAGCCTTCTTTCCACATTTGTTGTAATACCAGTATAGAGTGATTTTTTTGCTGTTCTAATAATATATAAAAACCATTCGGATGAGCTATTAGACATAACTAACCAATAATATAAATTCAATTATTTAACCATAATATCATTTTAATGGCATAGCAAATATTCATCACTTTTTAATTAATATTAATCGTACTACTAGTTAAACGTTACTGTTTCATTTACTTTAACGCAGATAATGTTTAAGATAAGTCAACTTTTTTGATGTATTCTGGGATAATAAAATTTGAATAACTTTGCAAAGATTATTGAAGTTCAACGTGGCGATATGAAGTTCGCCTATGTGCAAAATGACGAAATCAATTATTTAGAACTTTTTGACCAATTTTTGGCAGAAGAAGGACATCATGAATTACTCGATCCTAGCGATAAATTAGAGCGATATACTTATTTAATCGATCATAATGAATCAAAATTTATTTTTAAAATTGATGGCGGTGTTGAGCATCGTTTAGAGCGTCGTTTAATCGCCAAAATTACAGGCGACTTTTATTTCAATTTGATTCGTAAACTCGCCAAAATATCACTTGATAATGCCGATATTGCTTATGAACTGTATTTGGTTGCTTTTGATCAAAAATCTAAACGCCATTATATGATTTTTAATTTTATCGAAGGACGTTCTTTAAAGTGGGAAGAAATGAAAGAGTATGGCGAGCAAGTTAAAAACTGTATTGAAAAACTGCACAGTTATAATTTAGTATCTAATGATATTCATGGCGGAAATTTTATCTTAACGCCTGAAGGAAAAATCAAGGCCATCGATTTAACGAACTCAGGGTTTATTTGGTTAACTAAAGCCAATGATGCAATCGAGCTGAAAGAACGCTTTGATATCAAAATTAAGGTTCCTTTTTTGGCAATGACAATTAAAAAGTTTACTCATGGGTTTAAACGATTGTCTCGGAAGATCCGAGGGAAAGAAGATTAATTATTTTACCATGGTGAGAGTATCATCATTCACAATGGTAATTGATGTTTGTATCTGGCCTTGGTTATTAATGCGTAATCTTTCAATTAATCTATAATTTTAATTTGATCTGTATTGATCATTTTAAACACTCGTAAATCAATAGGTAAATAGCTAGGATAAAGCTGCCTCTATATTTCAATTTATGCAATCCAAATTATTTAATGACTTACATTAATTACATAATTAGTTATATAACTTTCTTATTCTTCTGATTTTTATATCCATGATTATACTGATTGTACTTTTGAAATAAATTAGGAGTGCAAGAGGTTATATTATGAGCATGATGCAAAAATTAAAAGAAAATAAACTTTATATAGGTTCTTTACCTTTACCTATTTTCGTTGTTTGTTCCATCATCGTTATTATCGCTGCCCAATTAGATATGCTACCAAGAACATTAATTGGAGGCTTTGCTGTTATTTTGCCATTAGGTTGGTTTTTAGGAACGCTTGGGCAAAATATTCCTTTTTTTAAAAAATTTGGTGCACCTGCAATTTTATCTTTAATTGTTCCATCACTGTTAGTTTACTATGGTGTTTTTGACGAAAATACTTTAACTGCAACAAAAATGTTGATGAAAGATTCTAACTTTCTACTTTTTTATATTGCGAGTTTAGTTTGCGGTAGTATTTTAGGTATGCATCGGGTTATTTTAGTTCAAGGCTTTATTCGGATGATGATTCCGATGTTACTTGGTATGTGCCTAGCCACATTGGTTGGTGTTTCAGTAGCCGTTGCTTTTGGTGACACTTGGAGGCATGCTTTTTTCTATACTGTTTCGCCTGTTATGGCTGGTGGTATTGGCGAAGGTGTTTTGCAACTATCAAACGCTTATAGCAATATTCTTAATCAAAATTACGATTCATTTGTTAGTGCGTTAATTCCTGCAACTGTCGTAGGTAACTTTTTTGCCATTACCTTTACCGCCATAATGAGCAGAATTGGAGAAGTCAAACCAAATTTAAGTGGTCATGGTCAATTAGTGAAAATTGAATTTGATGGTTTAGCTGATGCTTTAAAAGGAGATAAAATGCCATTAGATGCTAGAGCTATGAGTGGTGCTGTTATGATTTTAGCTACATTATTTATCTTTGGTATGATTTTAGAAAAGATTACTCACTTTCCTGGGCCTGTATTAATGATTATTGCAACTGCTGTTGTGAAGTATTTTCGTTTATTACCTGAAAGTGTGGAGCGCGGTAGTCAACAATGGTATAAATTTATTTCAGGTAATTTTACTTTTCCGTTAATGGCTGGATTAGGTTTGCTATATATTGATTTGGGTAGCGTTGTTAATGTGTTAACTATCCCTTATTTTATTACAATCATTTCTGTCGTGTTTACCGTTTCTATGACAGGATTTATTTGTAGTTTTTTCTTAAAAATGTATCCGGTCGAAGCATCAATTATTTCTTCATGCCAAAGTGGTATGGGAGGAACTGGGGATGTGGCAATACTTTCTACCGCTAATCGAATGAATCTAATGCCTTTTGCACAAGTAGCAACTCGATTAGGCGGTGCGCTAATGGTTATTTGTGCCACAGCATTGTTGCGCTATCTAAATATGTAATAAAAAATGATAAGCTATTATTAGATAATTAGTTTTAAAATAAATTGTTATATGAAAACATAATATTAAAAAGTGATTTTAATCTTTATTAAAAATAATTTGAAGGGAATAATTATGACAACAGTTCAAGAAAAAGCATTAGCAATTAGTAAACAAATGCATGGAAAATTAGAAATTCATTCAAAAGTACCAGTAAATTCTATGGCGGATCTGAGTATCACTTATACCCCTGGCGTGGCGGCAGTCTGTACAGAAATAGCTGAAAATCCTGAATCTGTGTACGAATATACAAGTAAGCGTAATTTAGTTGCAGTCATCACTGATGGTTCTGCTGTATTGGGTCTTGGGAATATTGGGCCAGAGGCAGCTATTCCCGTGATGGAGGGCAAAGCGATATTATTCAAACAATTTGCTAATGTAGATGCAATTCCTTTGTCATTAAATACTCAAGATCCTGATGAGTTGGTTAAGCATATTGCGGCTCTAGCCCCTTCTTTTGGTGGTATTAATCTTGAGGATATTAGTGCTCCGCGATGTTTTGAAATTGAAAAACGTTTGCAAGAAATATTAGATATACCTGTATTTCATGACGATCAGCATGGAACGGCTATTGTTGTATTGGCTGCATTATATAATGCATTAAAAGTTGCCGGTAAAAAGATTGAGTTTGTCAAGGTTGTTATAAATGGTGGTGGCGCAGCAGGCTTAGCCATTGCTGACATGTTATTAGCAGCTGGTGTTAACAATTTAAAAGTAGTCGATAAGGTAGGTATTTTATCTGAGGATGATGATTCATTACCGCCACATCATTTAGCAATGGCTAAAAAAACCAATCATGAAAAACAAAAAGGGACGTTAGAAGATGCGGTAAAAGGAGCTGATGTATTTATTGGTGTTTCTGCTCCCGGTGTATTAAAACCTGAATGGGTTTCAACCATGGCAGAAAAATCGATTATTTTTGCAATGGCTAATCCAACCCCTGAAATATTCCCTGAAGAAGCAAAATCCGCTGGTGCTTATATTGTTGGAACTGGACGTAGTGATTATCCAAATCAAATTAATAATGTTTTAGCATTCCCAGGTATTTTTAGAGGAGCTTTGGATGCAAGAGCTAAAAATATCACACTTGAAATGCAATTAGCTGCAGCTAGAGGTTTAGCAAGTATTGTGTTTGATGATAAATTATCGACGGAATGTATATTACCTAATGCATTTGAACTCAATGTTGCTAAAGTTGTTGCTGAGAGCGTAAAAAACGCTGCAAAATAGATGTACTATTTGCTAGTTAAGGCGTATTAATTATAATCTGCTAATTATCTATTTTATTAGCAGATTTTTATCATTTTTAGGTTAATATAAATTCACAATATTGCTGTCGAAAGATCTATGAAATGAAATACTTTTTTAATCGGTTAACACTTAAATTTAAGCTGATAAGCTTGTTCTTTTTAGTTTTTAT
The DNA here is from genome assembly GCF_046635565.1 of Gilliamella sp. BG7. Classification (NCBI taxonomy): domain Bacteria; kingdom Pseudomonadati; phylum Pseudomonadota; class Gammaproteobacteria; order Orbales; family Orbaceae; genus Gilliamella; species Gilliamella sp. BG7. Next base: position 227,286 of record NZ_JBIDFB010000002.1, read on the forward strand.
GTTATCAGCCATAGCTGAAAATGTCTATATTATCCAACTTGTTAATAATGAATATTTACAAACATCTCGCCAACGAGTTGAAAATATCGCTAAAATTATTTCTTCTTCAAATAATACAATAAAAAGTATACAAACACCTACTTTTGAAAATTTAGCTCTTCTCCAAAATAAAACCGAAAAAATACGAAGATTAACACAAGTTGATTTTGTCGTTGTTTTTAATATGCAGGGAGTACGACTTTCTCATCCTGATAAAAGTAAAATAGGATTGTCTATTGTTGGTGGCGACGAACACAGAGCATTAAAAGGGGAATCTTATACATCAATTGCCAAAGGAACTCTCGGAAATTCGGTGCGTGCATTTAGTCCTATTTACAATGATGAGCATCAGCAAATTGGTGCGGTATTAGTTGGACAAACACTACAAAAAATTAATCAACTTGCATCAAGAACAAGTCAATCAATTTGGTTATCTTTGTTCGCATCATTAGTCGTGGCAGTTATCTTATCTTTATTGTTATCTCGCAATATTAAAAAAATATTATATGGTCTTGAGCCTACAGAAATGGTGCATTTATTTGAGGAAAGAGACGCTATAATCAGAACAGTTAAAGAAGGTATTGTTGTCATAAATCGGGAGGGTTACATTACACAAATTAATAATGAAGCTAAACGTATCTTGCGTATTAATAGTAATAAAAAAGATGTAATCGGGGAACAAATTGTAGATGTTATTCCAAATACTCGTTTGCATGATGTAATGGTTAGTGGGATTGCTGAATATGATTGTGAACAAAATATAAATGGAGTAGTTATTCTAACAAATCGAGTCCCTTTACTTGTTAATGGTTCATTAGTTGGTGCTATTGCCTCGTTTCGGGATATGACCGAAATGAGACAATTGGCAGAAAATTTAACTGGAGTAAACCGTTATGCCGACGCCTTACGTTCACAATCGCATGAATTTAATAATAAATTGCATGTTATTTATGGTTTGGCGTTTAATAATAATAAACAAGAGTTAATTGATTATCTTGAAAAGATTATTGGTAATCAGCAAGCTGAATCGAAACTTGTTACTCAAGCAATCAAAGATCCTATTATTTCTGGTTTTTTAAATAGTAAATTTAGTCGAGCTAGAGAATTGGGAGTAAGTTTGTCGTTTAATATTAATGGAGAATTATCTCCAATTACAGATATTTCAATTACTCACTCTTTAATCACAATCCTCGGTAATTTAATTGATAATAGCTTAGAAGCGGTACAATTTTTAGACAATAAGAAGATAAATGTCAATTTGGAAATTAATAATGATACTCTCCAAATTGAGGTTAATGATAATGGTGAAGGTATTTTTGATGAGGATACTCAATACATCTTCCAAAAAGGGTATTCAACCAAAGGCGATAATCGTGGAATCGGATTGTATTTAGTATTAGCCAGTATTGATGAACTTGATGGGCATATTCAATTATGTGACCTAAGTAATAAAAAAGGAGCCTGTTTTAAAGTATTATTACCACTAAAAGCGATTTATAGGGAAAAAGTAACTCATGGTTGATGTTTTAATTGTTGAAGATGATCCTATGGTGGCAGAACTTAATAAGAAATATGTACAAATGGTACTTGGTTTTAATTTAGTCGCTAATGTTAGTAATGGTGAACAAGCCCTACATTGTATTCATGATAATCATATTGATCTTATCCTACTTGACGTATTTATGCCCAAACTCAATGGGTTAGAATTATTACAGCATATTCGTATTAGTTATCCAAAAATTGATATTATTATGGTGACCGCTGCTTGTAAAACCAATGAGATTCAAGCAGCTCTACGTTTAGGTGTAATTGATTATATTGTTAAACCTTTCACTTTTGAGCGTTTACGCACCGCATTAGTTTCTTATCAGGAGCGTGTTCGTTTGTTATCATCGTCTAAAATATTAAATCAGCATCAATTAGATGATCGGATTTTTGCTAAACCGACTACTCATAACAAAGGGTTGCCTAAAGGTATTGATAATCTGACCTTACAAAAGGTTCGAGAGGTTATTATTCAGTACAATTGTGATTTTTCAATGAGTGATATCGTTGAATTAATTTCGTTATCTCATATATCACTAAAAAAATATCTCGATTACTTAGAGGAACTTGGTGAGCTTAAAAGCCATTTAACTTATCTGTCTATTGGTAGACCTGTTAAACGTTATATTTATCAAAATATAAATTATAATCTCAGGTAAAGTATATCTATTATAAATACAGTAAGAATCTTTTTGTCATCACTACATTTAACATTCTAAACAAGACGTATTTTTTATTAATAATCTATGATAGAAATAAAAAATATTTAAATAGATAAATTAATTTTACATAGTTATCTCATCTAATGATAAGCTAAAACTCGGAATAAAAACATCTAAAAAGTAATTCATTTCAGGGCTATTACGTTCAGATAAAGTCTTTTTTAAACGCTGTTCTGCTAATCTAAACTCATTATTGCCCGCACTGAGTTCTTCAATCGTTTTAAGATAAGCACATAATGCATCGGCTTGTTTTACAATACTTTTCTCGGCTTCATCATAAAAATCATCATCAATTAATGTTCTAAAATCATCTTGTAACTCTTTAGGCAACATATTGATAAGTTTATGCTGTGCTATTTTTTCAATCTTTTTATATTCAACCGTTATTTGTGGATTGTAATACTTTGTTGGTGTTGGTAAATCGCCTGTTATCACTTCCGAAACATCGTGATACATTGCCAACAATGCAATTCTTTCTGGATTAACATTTCCATTAAATTTCTTGTTTTTAATTATTGCTAAAGCATGTGCAATAAAAGCAACTTGTAAACTATGTTCTGATACATTTTCAATTCTTACGTTACGCATTAAAGGCCAACGATTAATTAGTTTTAATCGGAATAAATGAGCAAAAAAATGGCTGTTATTCATATTACTATCTCTTTAATTAAAATAAAAACGCTCCTATTAAAAATAGGAGCGTTTATAATATAAAATGTTACCTATTATTTCACGCGAGAATAAGCTGTTGGGTACCCAATGCAAGTGGTACAGTTTGCTCTTCTGTAAATGTCACGTATTCCCACGCCTCTTGTTTCGCTAGCAATGCTTGTAATAATTGGTTATTCAATGCATGACCTGATTTATAACAAACAACTTCACCAATCATATTATGTCCATTCATATATAAATCACCAATGGTATCAAGCATTTTGTGACGTACAAACTCATCTTCAAAACGTAAACCATCTTCATTAAGCACTTTATAATCATCAACGACAATTGCACAATCTAAACTACCACCTAGGCATAGACCTTTAGATTGTAATGCTTCAATATCACGCATAAAACCAAATGTTCTAGCACGGCTGATTTGACGAATAAACGATTCAGACGAAAAATCTAGTTGATAACGTTGTGAACTACTGTCGATAGCCGGATGTTGAAAATCAATAGTGAAATCCAGTTTAAAGCCACTATAAGGTCTTACTTCAGCCCATTTATCACCATTTTCAACTCGAACTGTTTCTTTTACACACAAAAACTTTTTAAATGCGTTTTGCTCAGCTATACCAGCATCAAGCAATAAATAAACAAACGGACTTGCACTACCATCCATAATTGGTATTTCAGGGGCATTAACTTCAATAATAAGATTATCAATACCAAGCCCTGCTAATGCAGCATTAATATGCTCAACAGTAGAAATACGAACATTATCTTCATTTATCAAACAAGTACAAAGCATTGTATCACGCACAGACTTCGCATCCACGGGAAAATCCACATATGGATTTAAATCAGTACGACGATAAATAATACCTGTATTTTCAGGCGCAGGACGTAATGTCAAAGTAACCTTTTTGCCGGTATGTAAACCAACACCAGTTGCTTGAATAGTCTTTTTTAATGTTCTTTGTTTCACTTTGCACCTACTTTTTTGTTTGTTCTTACTGATTTCGACAATAAAAAATCAAATAAGTTCAAATTTACTTTAATTCGCTTGCTTCCGTATGAAAGCAGGAATATCTAAAATTTTATGATCTTCAAGAGGAGAAGCTGTTGGTTCATTAACAACTTTAGCTAATTTATCTTCCTGTTGTCCCAAAGGATTACTTTGACCAAATAATTCATTGCGTGACACTGGTTTAGGCATTTTAACTTCTGGACGTTTATCCATACCAATACCCGTTGCAACCACTGTTACTCTAATTTCATCAGACATATCAGGATCGAAAGTTGTACCAACAACAACTGTAGCATTATCAGAAGCAAATGCTCTAACTGTACTACCTACTGTTTCGAACTCTTCTAAACCAAGATCTAACCCAGCTGTTACATTAACTAATACACCTCGGGCACCAGATAAATCTATATCCTCAAGTAATGGGCTAGAAATCGCCATTTCAGCAGCTTCTTCAGCTCGATTATCACCACTAGCTCGTCCAGAACCCATCATAGCATATCCCATTTCAGACATCACGGTTCTTACGTCAGCAAAGTCAACATTGATATGACCAGGTTTAGTAATAAGCTCAGCAATACCTTGTACCGCACCTTTTAAAACACCATTAGCTGCAGCAAATGCATCAAGTAATTTAACACCTCGACCTAATACTTTTAATAATTTATCATTCGGAATAGTAATTAGTGAATCGACATGTTTTGCTAATTCACAAATACCTTGCTCAGCAAAAGCCATACGCTTCTTACCTTCAAAGCCAAAAGGTTTAGTGACAACAGCAACTGTTAGAATCCCTAGTTCTTTTGCTATTTCCGCAACAACAGGTGCTGCACCAGTTCCGGTGCCTCCGCCCATTCCAGCTGCGATAAAAACCATATCAGCCCCTTCAATTGCTCCACGGATGACCTCTCGATCTTCCTCAGCAGAATTTCTTCCGACTTCTGGATTAGCACCTGCACCAAGTCCTTTAGTAACATTAGTGCCGATTTGGATAGTTTGACCTACTTTAATTCTTTTTAAGGCCTGCGCATCTGTATTTGCTGCAAAAAATTCTACACCTTCAATATGTTCAGCAATCATATGCTCGACAGCATTACCACCGCCACCACCTACACCAATAACTTTAATGACTGCTGCTGGTTCATCATCTGCAACCATAGGTTCAAACATAACTTATCTCCAAATTTACGATCTGCGGATATTGTACAGATAATCGTCTACAATGTCCACGAAGTTCTTGAAATATATTAGCTAAAATTCTTTTTTAAACCATCCGGTCAATCGTTTAGCTATCCCTTTTAATGATGATTTATTACTATCTTTACCATCATCATTTAATAAACTTTGTTTTCCATAATGCAATAACCCTATAACAGTTGAACAATAAGGTTTTTGAACATAGTCGGTTAATCCTGATATATTCAATGGCTGACCAATACGAACTTGATTCTGAAAAACTTTTTCAGCACACTCAACCATTCCTTTTATTTGAGCCGCACCACCAGTTAAAACAATACCTGCAGCTAATTGATATTTGATATTCTGTTTTTTAAGTTCATCTTGTAATACAAGTAATTCTTTTTGTACCAACGCAAGAAGTTCTGAATAGCGTGGTTCAATTACATCAGCAAGAGTTTGTCGTTGCAATGAACGAGAGGGTCTTCCACCAACACTTGGAACATCGATAACTTCATCTTTACCAATTAACGAGCCTACAGCACAACCATAGCGAATCTTAATGTTTTCTGCATCCATAGGTGGTGCGCCAAACGCATATGCAATATCACTAGTAACAACATTTCCAGCGTAAGGAATTACAACAGAATGACGTAAAGCACCACCTGTATATACAGTTATATCCATTGTACCGCCACCCATATCAATTACACAAACACCAAGCTCTTTTTCGTCGTCTGTTAAAACCGCATAACTGGAAGCCAATCCAGAAAAAATAAGTTGATCCACTTTCAAACCACAACGTTCTACTGCCTTCACAATATTTCGAGCCATATCATTATGACAAGTAATTAAGTGAACTTTGGCTTTCATCCTTACTCCAGATAGACCAATAGGATTTTTAATACCTTCTTGCAAATCAATAGAATATTCTTGTGCAATGACATGCAAAATACGGTGCTCATCTAAAATTCTGACTGATTTTGCTGTATGAACAACATTATCAACATCCTCTGTGGTTACTTCTTCATCTTCTATTGGCACCATACCTATTTCATTTTGGCAACGGATATGTTTACCAGAAAGACTTAAATATACTGAGGATATTTGGCAGTCAGCCATTAATTCAGCTTGATCAACCGCTCGTTGAATTGATTTCACGACAGACTCAAGATCGTTCACACCACCTTTATCAACCCCTTTTGATGGACAATGTCCCACACCAATGATATTGACAATACCATCAGGAAGAACTTCACCAACAAGAGAAAGTACTTTGGATGTACCAATTTCTAATCCAACGACCAATTTTTTTTCTGTTGCTTTCATACTCCAGCCTTAATTTATTCCTTACTGCACCATATTTTCTCTTTGCACTGAAATACCATTTTCATAACGTAGATCAGCGACCATTATTCTTTCATTTTCTGACATTCTTGATTGAATTTCTGGAAATAACTTAATAAACTGTTGATATCTTTGTTCAATATCTTCACTACCTAATAGTAATTTTATTTCTTGATTTTCTAGGCAAAAACCTGATATACACTGTTTTACCATCAATTGCCACGCATTACGTTCATCAGTTATTGCTGCTTTAATATGTAACGCCAATTGATTATTAGCGAATTTTTTAGAAAGATTTTCTAATTTATAATAAGTTTCTAGCGCAAACTTTGCCTTACCTTCAGGACCATATAACTTAGGTAACTGTAAGTTGGCAATACGGTCAAGTGGTACGCTAAATACATTACCATTTTTATCAAGTAAAAATAAGTCATTCCAATAAAGCACTGGCTTATATTCTTCCACATAGACAATTAACCTGTCTGGCCACTGTTTACGTACACTGGTTTGTTTCATCCACGGAAATCGCATTACTTCTTGTTGAATATCATTAACATCTTGACCTATATAGGTATTAGGCAATCCTAATCCCAAAATTGCTTCCCGTAGATCATTCTCAGTGGTATAGGTATGCTCTCCATTTAATGTTAATTGAGACAATACCATTTGTTCGGGATCATCCATCCAATTTTTAAAACTTTGAACGACCCATATACTAATAAAAATAATCACAATAAAGAACAAAAATCCTATTAATTGCTCAGTATTACGAAAAATAAGCAGCCGTCTTCTGTTTTTATCTTCTCTTCTATGTGCTGCTTGCCGAACTTGTTTCATAAAATAAGGCCAATTATAAAGTTGCCAAATTTAATATTCTGGCAACAAGTTCATTAAATGACCATCCATGTTCTTTTGCCGCCATTGGTACCAAACTGTGATCTGTCATACCTGGAGCAGTATTAACTTCAAGTAAAAATGGTTTTTGATTAGCATTAAACATAATGTCGACTCTTCCCCATCCTCGACATCCTACTGCTTTATAAGCATCTAACGCTAATTTACGAATTTCCTGTTCTTGTTCATCAGGTAAACCGCTTGGACAAAAATACTGAGTGGTATCAGATAAATATTTCGCATCATAATCATAAAATTTGGTTGCGGGTTTAATATGGATTGAAGGTAAAACCTCTTCACCAACAATTGCTACTGTAAATTCTGGACCAGCTAAAAATGACTCAACCATCACTACACTATCATATTTAAAAGCCGCACTAATAGCTGCTTCCAATTCAGATGCTTCATTAACTCTAGCCATTCCCACACTTGAGCCTTCATGACTTGGTTTAACAAACAACGGTAAACCAAGCTGTTTAACTATAGCACCAGTATCAATTGATTGTGATTTTTCAACCATAACATATTCAGCAACAGGTAAATTGAGTGATTTCCACACTAACTTAGTTTTCAGTTTATCCATTGTTAAGGCTGATGATAAAACATCACTACCGGTATAAGGAATATTTTGATAAGTCAAAATCGCTTGGACAATACCATCTTCCCCACCACGTCCGTGTAAAATAATAAAAGCTTTTGTATAACCTTCTTCTTTTAAATTAGTAATAGGATGATATTTAGTATCAATAAGATGCGCATCGATACCATTTGCCAATAATCCTGCATGTATAGCCTTACCTGACTTAAGTGACACTTCCCGTTCAGCTGAAGTACCACCATACAATACAGCAACTTTATCTACCATTTTATAAAACCTCTTCTGATGATAATTGAGTTTTGACTAATTGGCGCGCTATACGACCAACACTACCAGCACCTTGTGTAATTAATAAATCACCACTTTGTAAAACTTCTTGCATTATTTCGGGTAGCAAATCTAAATCCGAAACATAAATGGGGTCAACTTTGCCACGATTGCGGATAGAACGGCATAACGAACGGCTATCGGCACCCGCAATAGGTTGCTCTCCTGCGGAATAGACATCTAACATAACAAGTGCATCGACTTGAGAAAGCACTTGTGCGAAATCGTCAAATAAATCCCGAGTACGCGTGTATCGATGTGGTTGGAATAACATAACCAATCTTCGTTCAGGCCAGCCGTTTCTTGCTGCTTGAATTGTTGCATTAACCTCGCTAGGATGATGACCATAATCATCAACCATCATTATATCGCCACCATCAACATGCGGGAATATACCTAATAAATCAAAACGCCGACTAGTACCAGCAAATTTAGCTAATGCATTTATAATTGATTCATCATCAATACCATCTTCTGTTGCTGCAATTATCGCAGCCACCGAGTTTAAAGCATTATGTTTACCAGGTGCATTTAACTCAATCTGCAAATCTTGGCGATCAGGGCGACAAACGGTGTAATAGCTTACGCCTCGTTCTTGACGATAATTTTTAATGACAACGTCAGCCTCTTCGCTAAATCCATAAGTGATGATTTTACGTCCCACAATCGGTAGTAACTCTCGATTAATAGGATCGTCGTAACACATAATAGCTAAACCATAAAATGGAAGGTTATGTAAAAATGAAATAAATGTTTGTTTTAGATTATCAACACTACCTTGATAAGTGTCCATATGGTCAGGCTCTATATTTGTTACAATAGATACCATCGGTTGCAAATGAAGAAATGAAGCATCACTTTCATCAGCCTCAGCAATAAAATAACGGCTACTTCCTAATTGAGCATGTGTTCCTGCCGCCTTAACTAAACCACCATTAACAAAGGTTGGATCGAGTTTCGCTTCAGCATAAATAGAGGTAACCATAGCAGTAGTTGTAGTTTTACCATGAGTACCAGCAATTGCTATACCATATCGAAAACGCATTAATTCAGCTAACATTTCAGCACGTTGAATAACAGGTATACGTGCTGCACGAGCGGCAATTACTTCAATGTTATCTTGCGAAATAGCTGAAGATATAACAACAACGCTAGAATTAATCACATTTTCAGCCGCATGACCAATAACAATTTTTGCCCCTAATATTTCTAGATGTTGAGTGACCGCATTTTCAGCAATATCTGATCCACTAATTTTGTATCCTTCATTAGCAAGAACCTCAGCAATTCCTCCCATACCAGCACCACCAATACCCACAAAGTGAATATGTTTGACTCGCTTCATTTCAGGAATAATTGCTCTTAACTTAGCTAATTCCTTTGTATTCACTATTTAACTCCTAAATTAATTTATAGTTTACAGTACATATCATCATTGAACATTTCTATCTTAGTTATTTTTTATTGCTCAAATGAATCATTGACTCAAACATATGTATAACCCGAAACATTTTGACAAAATTATTACATAAATTTATGTCAAAAACTAATCATTTTATCACCGAATCAAGGGCTTTTGCCACTTTCTCTGTGGAATTCACAATAGATAAACTTTTAGTTTTTATTGCCATTTCCATTAATTTATCTCTGTTCAAATTACATAACAAGTTAGATAGCGATTCAACACTGAAATCAGGTTGTTCTATAATACTAGCAGCACCTATATCTGCTAGTGATTTTGCATTCCAAAATTGCTGACGATCTTTATGCATAAATGGAATAAAAATAGCACCAATACCAACTATTTCAATTTCACTGACGGTTAATGCTCCACTACGACAAATTACAATATCTGCCCAATTGTATGCATCTGCAACATCTTGGATAAATTCAGTCACTTTATTATTGGTCATATCGCAATTTTGGTATGACTGAATTACGGAATTCAACATTCCTTTACCTGTTTGATGCCATACTACATATTTATCGGATAATTTTGTTATCACTTGAGGCACAATATCATTAATAACTTTAGCTCCTTGGCTACCTCCCATGACTAATACTCTAATTGGCCCATCACGATCTTTTAATCTTTCTTCAGGTTTTGCCACAGTCAAAAGTTCACTACGAACAGGGTTGCCAACTACTTCTGCCTTAGGAAAAGCAGTAGGGAATGCTTGTAAAACTTTAGTTGCTATTTTAGCTAGATATTTGTTGGTTAAACCTGCTATACCATTTTGTTCATGTACTACAATCGGTATACCAAGCGTTTTTGCTGCAATCCCCCCTGGGCCTGAAACATATCCTCCCATACCTAGAACAACATCAGGACGATAAGTTTTCAAAATTTTTCTAGCTTGTAAAATTGCTTTTAAAATTTTATAAGGTGCTTTTAATAATGCCATAACACCTTTGCTTCGTAGCCCTGATATTTCGATAAAATCAATATCAATACCATTTTTAGGAACTAAGTGTGCTTCCATTCGATCGGCAGTTCCTAACCATCTTACCTGCCAGCCTTGCTTCATTAAATATTGCGCCACAGCAATACCCGGAAAAACATGCCCTCCAGTTCCTCCTGCCATAACTAATAATTTTTTCATTATTTTATTAACCTTATTCTTGCTTGGGCTTGTTGTTGTCTAAATTCAAAATCAATTCGGAGTAATATTGCTGTTGCAATACTCATCACAATAAGACTTGATCCACCATAACTAATAAATGGTAGTGTTAATCCTTTAGTAGGCAACATACCAGATGTAACACCCACATTTACAAATGTTTGAAAACCAAACCATATCCCGATTTCACAGGCTAAATAACCAGAGAACAATGAACTTTCATTCAGTGCTCGATAACCAATTGCAAGCGCCTTAAATGTTAGAAAGAAAAGTAATGACAATAAAGCAACTACACCTATATATCCATACTCTTCTGATATAATTGAGAAAATGAAATCAGTATGACATTCGGGTAAATAACCTAATTTCAGTACAGAATTTCCCATACCTTGTCCAGTAACGCCTCCATTACCAATTGCCATTAATGAGGCGACTAATTGATAACCTGAACCTGTAGCATCTTGCCAAGGGTCAAGAAAGGTTAACAGTCGTGTTAAGCGGTAAGACTCATACAAAATCAAACAAATTACTGCTCCAACTCCCGTTAGCAAAATAGCAATAAATTGCCACAATTGCGCACCTGCAATAAATAAAATGCCAATAGTGACCATAAATAAAACAATAACAGTACCTAAATCTGGTTGTTTAAGTAACAAAATAGAAAGTATAGTCATAACAACCATTGGTTTAAAAAAACCCCAAAAGCCACTTTGTACTTCTTCAGATTTACGTGATAAATAACCAGCTAAGAATAAAAATAGCGCTAATTTTGAAAGTTCTGCAGGTTGAAAATTGAATACTCCTAGAGGTATCCAACGAGATGCTCCATTAATCGAAGAACCAATACCTAACACAACGATTAACATAATAATAGCAATAATAAGTAAAACAGAAGCAAACTGTTGCCAACGTTGCATTGGAATATAAAACGTAATAAACATTAAAAATAATGATAGTCCTAACTGAATAAGTTCTCGTTGTGTATAAAAGAAAGGATCGCTTTCATTAAATGCCATTGAAGAAGATGTCACCATGATCAAACCAAAGATCATTAAACCTAACACAGTCCAAAGTAGCTGGTTGTCAAATGGTATGTGGGGATTAACTTGTTTTTTTAACCAAAAGAGTGTCATTTTGTACTCCTTTGAGTATATTGTTCAGCAAGTTGTGCAAACTGTTTTCCGCGTTCAATATAATTCTTAAACTGATCTAAGCTTGCGCAGGCTGGAGAAAGTAAAACCACATCATTTGGTTCAACTTTTTGAGCAATAACTTGCATTGCATCAGACAATCTTTTAGTTACAGTTGTTATATGAGGGGCTAGCTTAGCAAGGATAAAACGATCACGACCAAAACAAAAAATTTCTAGATTTCTGTTTTCAAAAAAAGGAATCAATGGCGAAAAATCTGCTGATTTTCCATCCCCGCCTAATAATAAAAATAATTTCCCTTTGCAAACCACGCTATTTAATGCTGCTTCTGTACTACCTACATTGGTTGCTTTGGAATCATTAATCCACTTCACTCCATTTCTTTCCAACACTAACTCAAAACGATGTGGTAGGCCATGAAATGAAATAATTGTTGCTATACTGGATTTCCGTGAAATTTTCAGTTTATCAACTATAGCTAAAGCTGCTAACGCATTAAGATAATTATGGCATCCCGCCAGTTTCATTATTTTAGTCGCTACTACTAGCTGCTCTTGTGCAATCAAATGTTCAAAGTGGAAATCTAAATGATAATTCCCTTTATTCACGCCAAATGATACGCAGTTTTTTTGTTGGTCAGTTGGAATGGTTAACTTATCATCATGGTTAATTACACAATACTTGGCATTATGATAAATACGTTGCTTAGCCTCAACATATTGCATTAATCCAAGAGGATAACGATCCATATGATCTTCTGAAATATTTAAGATTGTTGCAACTGTAGCTTTTAAACTCTGAGTTGTTTCTAGCTGAAAGCTAGACAGTTCAAGAACATATACATCGTAATCTTGATTCAATAACGATAATGCTGGCTGCCCAATATTACCACCAATAGCGACTTTAATACCTGCCGACTTAATAATTTCACCAACTAATGTTGTTACTGTAGTTTTACCATTTGCACCTGTAATGGCTACAATTTGCTTACTGTTTTGTTGATTCAATTCACGGCAAAATAGTTCAATATCGCCAATAATTTCAATACCTTTTTTAGCTGCCTGTTGTAGTTCAGGTGTTGATAAAGCAATTCCTGGGCTGACTATTATTAAATCAGCATCAAGCAACCAATCAACATTTAATTCCCCTAAATGGCAAGCAACACGTTTGTCTAATTGTTCCATCCCTGATGGCGACTTACGAGTATCAATAACTTTAGGTATAACATTTTGAGCAAGAAAATAGTCTACACAAGAAAGTCCTGTGACACCTAAGCCAATAATAACGACATTTTTTCCTTGATAGCTAACCATAATTTGATCCTAATATCTTTTATTAACGTAATTTCAAAGTTAATAAACCTATTACAACTAACATCAATGAAATTATCCAAAACCGCACAATAACACGCGGTTCTGGCCAACCTTTTAATTCATAGTGATGATGAATTGGTGCCATACGGAAAATTCTTTTACCCCGTAATTTAAATGATCCTACTTGTAAAATTACGGATAAAGTTTCAATAACAAAAATTCCGCCCATAATCAGTAATAAAAATTCTTGTCGTAATAAAACAGCAATAATTCCAAACACGCCACCTAAAGCTAGCGATCCAACATCTCCCATAAAAACCATCGCCGGATATGTGTTAAACCATAAAAAACCAAGCCCAGCCCCAATAATTGCAGTACAAACAATCATCAACTCCCCGCTGAATTTAATATAAGGAATATTCAAATAAGCAGCAAAATTGACATTCCCTGTAGCCCATGCTACAAGCGTAAAACCAGCGGCTACAAAAACAGTTGGCATAATTGCTAATCCATCAAGTCCATCTGTTAAATTAACGGCATTACCAGCCCCAACAATAACTACATAAGTTAATAAAATAAACCATAGTCCCAATTGAGGCATCACATCTTTAAAAAATGGCACAACAAGCACTGTTACCATGCTATCTTTACCATAAACATAAAGACCAAAAGCAACAATTAATGCAATAACCGATTGCCAAAAGTATTTCCATCTAGCAATTAATCCAGCACTATTTTTACGAATCACTTTTAAATAATCATCAGCAAAGCCAACAATGCCATAACCAATTAAAACAAACAAAGTTACCCAAACATAAGGATTGCGTAAATCTGCCCATAGCAATACCGATAAGGAAATTGAGGCTAAAATTAGCGTCCCCCCCATAGTCGGTGTTCCTTTTTTACTTAAATGGGACTCAGGTCCATCATGGCGAATAACTTGACCAATCTGTAATTTTTGTAGCCAGTCAATGACTTTTTGCCCCAAAAATAATGAAATTGCTAACGAGGTTAATAAACCTAAAATAGCTCTTACTGTTAAATAAGAGATAACATTAAAAAAGGTAAAATGTTTAACTAAATATTCCGATATCCAAAGCAACATAATCTTAATCCTGACTCATTTTGAGTTGTTCAATTTGAATTTTTTCGATAACTTCTTCCATTTTTGCACTACGCGACCCTTTAACTAACATTGTTAAATTTGGTTGTTGGCGTAACAGCATTAATAAATAATTCACTGCATCTTGTTTATTATTGAAATGGTGACCCACACCACTAAACTGGCTAATAAATTGACTTAATTTGCCTACACTTACTACACAATCAATTTTTTCATCATGAGCAAGCTCACCTATTTGGCAATGATATTTTTCAGCTTCTGGCCCTAGCTCTCCCATATCACCGACGACTAAAATCCGATAACCAGGCTGTTTTACCAAAACTTTGACAGCCGCTGACATCGATCCAACATTAGCATTATAAGTATCATCCCAAATTAATTGGGTTTGATTTAATTTTATTGGAAATAATCGTCCTTTTACAGGCTTTAAAGAGGCTAAGCCTTGTTGAATCTGATTCAAAGTCGCTCCGACAGAAAGTGCTAAAGCTGATGCCGCGATCGCATTTGAAATATTATGTTTCCCAACTAGCGATAACATAATCTCACATTCACCTTTAGGTGTATGTAATGTAAATGTTGTATTTTTTTCGTGTTGAATATTACTAGCATAAAATTGAGCAGAAGGGTTCGTTAACGAAAAAGTCCAAACTGTTTTGTTTACTAACTGAGTAAACCATTTATCAGAACAACTATCTAAATTAATAATAGCAATACCACCATCAAGCAATCCTTGAAAGATTTCGCCTTTAGCTTTTGCTACACCTTCAAGTGATCCAAAACCTTCTATATGTGCTTCTGCAATATTATTAATTAAAGCGCTTTGTGGTTTAACAATATTCGTAGTATAGGCTATTTCACCAATATGATTAGCGCCTAATTCTATAACTGCAAACTGGTCTTGTTTAGTTAAACGTAACAGTGTTAATGGCACCCCGATATCATTATTGAAATTGCCTTGTGTATAAAGGGTCTGTCCACAGTGTTGTAATATTGCCGCAGTCATTTCTTTAACGGACGTTTTACCTGATGAACCTGTAAGTGCAACAATTTTAGCTGTACTTTGCTGCCGGATAAAATTAGCGATTACCCCTAAAGCCAAGCGAGTATCCTTAACAACAATCTGTGGTATGGTCTTATTAAGTTTATGATCAACGATTACAGCTATAGCACCATCTTTAATAGATTGTTCAGCAAAAACATGTCCATCAAAATTATTTCCAACAAGTGCGATAAACAGTGATTGTTTTATTATTTTTCGTGAATCAGTACAAATCGTATCAATCACAGCACTTTCGTCTTGAATATAATAAGATTCACCATTAACTATTTTTTTTATTTGCTCAATGTCTAATGGAATCATGATTGATTCTCTACTCCTAGAATTTTTTTCACTGTTTCTTGATCTGAATAGTGATATTTGGTATTACCAATTATTTGATAGTCCTCATGCCCTTTACCTGCAATTAAAATGACATCATTAGGCTTAGCCTGCTTTAATGTTTGTGTAATAGCCTGTACTCTATTGGTAATTATGTGTACATTATCGGTATGATGTAAACCTTGTTGGATATCGTGAATAATCTTCATTTCATCTTCAGTACGTGGATTATCATTAGTCAAAACAATTTTATCGGCAAATTGTTCTGCGATTTCAGCCATTAAATGTCTTTTGCCGGTATCTCTATCACCACCACATCCAAAAATTACCCATAAAGAACCTTTACAATGAATTCGACTAGCTTGCAAAGCTTTCTGTAACGCATCTGGAGTATGCGCATAATCAACAATAACCGTTGAGCTATTTTTTACATGTAAAACCTCCATTCGCCCACATATTGGAGTCAAAAAAGAAGCCATATTAACAACAGCAAAAAATGGATAGTTCAATGTTAAAAGTGTCGCTATTGCCAATAGCAAATTAGAAACATTAAATTCACCTAGCAATCGGCTAATAATAATGGCATTTCCCCAACTTGATTCCATATGAATTTGGGCACCTTTATCATGATATTCGATCATTGATACACCAACATAAGGTATATTTAACGCCTTGAGTCGACGTAATGATTTTGTTTGACATGATACAGCTGTCACTTGTGGAAGTTTTTCAATCCATCTTTTACCATATTTGTCATCATAATTAATAATTGATTTACCCGCAGTTAAAACTTGTTTTTCTTTTTCATCGAGACTAAATAACGACCATTTTGCTTTTGCATATCTACTCATTGTTTTGTGATAATCAAGATGATCTCGACTTAAATTGGTAAATACAGTAGCAGCGCAATTTAGCCCTTTAACCCGATTCATAACAAGCCCATGTGAAGAAATTTCCATCGTTACAACTTTGACCTGTTTCTCTACAAATTCAGCTAATAAAGTTTGTACATCTACTGCCGATAACGTTGTATTAATTGATGGCTCAAGTTCATTATAAATCCCATTACCAATAGTTCCCATTAGTGCTGTTTTTTCATTCAATAATGTTAAACATTGGGCAATAAGCTGACTAACGGTTGTTTTCCCATTGGTTCCGGTCACACCAATAATGGATAAATTTTTTGATGGAAAATGATAAAACTCATTAGCAATCAGAGATAAACGTTGTGAAAGTTGGAAAACACCAATTTGTGGAATTATTGATTTATTTTCATGCTTAATATAGTCAATTTTTAGGTCATTTGATTTTCTACTTGCCTCTACTAAGATAACAACCGCCCCCATTGAAATAGCTTGAGGAATAAATGTTCGTCCATCAACTGTATGACCTTTGATTGCGATAAACACATCATTTTTTTCCACTTTACGACTATCTATACGCAAATGATTAAGTGGAAAATCATCTAGTTTTAAATTACATCTTCCACCTAATAATTCAAATAATGTTTTAAACGAGTTTGTTGCTAACATTTTCACCTACTAATAAATAATCATTTGCCCATCAACTTGACGATCAGGCTTTACATTCATCGTTCTAAGCACACCGCCCATAATGCGACTGAAAACAGGTGCAGAAACCGAACCACCATAATATTGCCCCGCTTTAGGGTTATCAATAACAACAACAAGTGAATACTTTGGTGCTGTTGCTGGAGCGATACCTGCGGTATAAGCTAAATATTGATTAACATACCGTCCACCAGATAACTTTTTCGCTGTTCCTGTTTTAACTCCGACACTATAACCTGGAACCGATGCTTTAGTTCCTCCACCAGTAACAGCTACAGCCTCCATTAATTGAACGACTGTTTTAGCATCTTTTTCAGAAACTACACGTTTACCCTTAACAGGTTCCGTGACTTTTAAAATTGATACTGGTCGGTAAATCCCATAACTACCGATGGTTGCATAAGCTCTTGCTAATTGTAATGGAGTAACACTTAATCCATATCCAAACGCAAATGTTGCTCGCTCAATATCAGCCCATTTTCTGGTTCTATCAGCTGCAATTGAACCACTAACTTCACCACCTAAACCTAATTCCGTTGGTTGACCTAATCCAAATCGACTATAGAATTCTACAAGATCACTCTGTTGCATTTGTAAAGCTAGCTTACTTACGCCAACATTACTTGATTTTTCTAAGATACCTGCCAAATTAAGTGTTTTTTGATATGACACATCTTTAATTTCATAACGATTAACATAAAAAGGTCTAGTATCGATAATAGTATTTAAGTTAGCAATTTTCTTTTCTAAAGCAGCCATTACAACTAGCGGTTTAACCGTAGAGCCTGGTTCAAACGCATCAGTAACTGCTCTATTTCTCAATAAATTATAATCAATTGATGAACGATTATTAGGATTATAAGATGGACTAGTTGCCATCGCTAAAATCTCACCAGTATGTACATCAATCAATACAGCTGTTCCACTGTCTGCTTTGTTAAATTTAACCGCTTGACTAAGTTCACTATATACTAGCGATTGTAAACGTTCATCTATACTTAATATTAAATCTGATGCAGTTTCAGTATCTGTACGTTTCAATTCTTCAATAACACGACCTACCCGGTCACGCCTTATAACTCTTTGTCCCGATTCGCCAATTAACCATTTATTAAAACTTTTTTCGACACCTTCAGAACCTTTTTCAGTACCATTTTCATCAATGTCTGTAAGCCCAATTAATTGGGCTATATTTTCTGCTGCTGGATAATAACGTTTAGATGTTTTCGCAAAAGATATCCCTGGTAATTTTAGTTTTTTTAAATAACCAGATATTGTTGGTGTTACTTGCTTAGATAAATAAACAAATCTCACTGATGGATTACTTAATTTTTGTTCTAGCGTTGACATCGGAATATTTAACGTTTGAGCTAATCCTTGCCATCTAATATCATCAATTTTCACACCACCTTTTTGTACAACAATTTTGGGATCCGCCCAAACATCAAACATCGGCACACTTACCGCTAACGCACGCCCATTACGATCAGTGATCATTGCTCTTGGAGCATCCATTTCTTGGTGACGAAGTGAACGTTTATTTCCTTCAGCTATGAGTTTATCTGGTTCAATAATTTGCAACAATGCCATTCGAACCATAAGACAAATAATCGCTAAAATAATAAGTCCATATACAATATAAAAACGATTAGGTGTAAAAAACTGTTTTTTACTATTCAACTTATTGGTTTTGTTTTTTTTATGTTTAGTGACAGGTTTCATTATTTACTCTTTATCACAATGACTGTTTCATTTTGCGGTGTCACATAAGACATACCTAATTGATTTTTAGCTTTCTCTTCGACACGTTTTGGATCAGCAAGTACATTTTCTTCAATAACTAAATTCCGCCATTCGCTTTCTAACACATCTTGTTCTAATAAAAGTTGCTCACGTTCAAATAACTGTTTACGAATCTGTTGCGTTGTTATTAATACTGCACCGGCAGAAATAATAATCATCACAAGTAATAACAATGAAATTTTTTGATGCCCAAATAAATCCCCAATAATTACACCAAACAAACTTTTACTCGGTCTTTTTTGAAGATTTTTATCAATATAAGTTTTATCTCGAAAAGAATCATTGTTTTGGTTATTCATTTTTCCTTTCTGCTACCCTTAATATTGCGCTTCGGGAGCGCGGGTTATTATTAATTTCAATAGTATTTGGTTTAATTTTGCCAAGGGATTTTAATTTAGTACTACCATATTGTTTAATTTGTTGTTCAGTTAATGGTAATCGTGTTGGTAAATCTGGACCTTTACATTGTTTACTAATAAATTGCTTCACAATTCTATCTTCTAAAGAATGAAAGCTAATAACCGCTAATCTTCCTTGATTGGCAAGTACTGATAAACTACTATTTAACACTTGCTCAATTTCTTCCAACTCACTATTAATATAAATACGAATGGCCTGAAAACTACGTGTAGCTGGATGCTTATTTTTATCCCTTCTTGGTGTAGCTTTTTGGATTAAATTAGCCAACTCTAAGGTTCGAGTGATCGGCGAAATTTTATTCTGCTCGACAATCGATCGAGCAATCCGTTTGGCAAATTTCTCTTCACCAAATGTCTTTAACACCCATGAAATATCGTCTTCATCACTGTTAAGTAGCCATTCACTTGCAGTTAAACCTTGGCTAGTATTCATACGCATATCAAGAGGTCCATCACGCATAAAAGAAAATCCTCTGTCAGGATCATCAAGTTGTGGTGATGAAACACCTAGATCTAATAAGACACCATCAATTTCACCCAATAATTCTAACTCTTCAATATATTGATATAAATTTGAAAACTCACCACGAATAAAAGTAAATCGAGGATCTATTATCTGTAACGCAGTTTGCTCTGCACGCTCATCACGATCAATAGCAATCAATCGTCCTTGTGCTCCTAGTTGTTCAAGTATTAAACGAGAATGGCCTCCTCGTCCAAAGGTACCATCAACATAAATGCCATCTTTTTTTATATTTAATGCACTTACAGCTTCGTTTAATAAAACCGTCGTATGTTGATAATCCATCAATCTTTACTCTTATTAAATAGTTAAATTTTTCAAATCATCTGATAAGTTTTCAATATCGCTTGATAATGAAGCAATATCATCATTAATTTGCTGATACCAACTTGCCTCATCCCAAATTTCAAATTTATTAGATTGACCAACAAACATTGTATTTTTTTCTAATTTTGCATAAGTACGCAATGTAGGTGACAATAAAATTCGTCCAGAATTATCCATTAGGCACTCAGTTGCATAACCCAATAACAATCTTTTTATTCTACGTTCAGTTTCAACAATGGTTGATAAAGTTGCAAGTTGCTGTTCAATACATTTCCATTCGGACATTGAATAAAGTGTCAAACAAGGATGGTATAAACCAATTGTGCAAACCATACCTTCAGATAAGAACTCTCGGTAGCGAGTAGGAATAGCTAACCGCCCTTTATTATCTAAATTAATTGAAATTGCACCACTAAACATAAAGGTATCTTTCTTTATAATTTATTTAAATTTTAATTAATAAAAATCAAAACGTTAATCAGAAAACCCATTTTTACCACTTAACCCCACTTTTTACCACAAAATTTAACAAATTAATAGGTATTTAAAGAATTAATTTATAAATCATTTAAAAGAGTCTTCTAGATTTTTTATATAGGAAATAAATTGATAGTTAAAAAAGAGATGAGAGAGGGGGATTTGCCGATTTAAATCGGCAAATAAAACTGAAAGGAATTTAAGATGCGGTCCAAAACCCGGTTATATTAACTTTATCCTGCTGCAAAACGGCACGAATAGGCATTTGATTAACATCATTATTTTTTTCGGCTTGTTCTAATACACACAATTTGCTTTCACCAACTAAATGTAGGTAGATATTTTTGCTATTTAAAATAGCTGGCAATGTTAATGTAATACGATCTAGTGGTGCTGTTAATGGCGTCATACCAACAACTTTCCGTCCAGATTTCATATCTAAACCGTTAGCCAAATTAGCTGCGCCTGGGAATAATGAGGCAGTATGCCCATCTTCTCCCATACCTAAAACAATTACATCAAATGGCATCGGAATTTTATCTAACACCTTGTCAGTCATTTCTGCGCCATCAAATGGATTGTCACAACTGTTTTTTAAACCGACAAAATTAGCCAATTTAGCATTATTTTGTAATAGATAAGTGTTCACTAACTTTTCGTTACTAGCATCATCAGTATCATCAACCCATCTATCATCCACCAACGTAATAAAAACCCGGCTCCATTCTATATTTTGTTGACTTAGTGAAACAAATAATGGAATAGGTGTTTTCCCCCCCGAAACAGCAATAGAAGCATGTCCTTTTTGTACAATGGCCTGTTTTAATTCATTGACGATATGCGAGGTTAAATCTTCGATCAATAATTGACTGTTTTGATATTTATTTAACGTAAACATAGTTATTTTTCCTTTATTCAAATTCGTGCCATGAATGCCCATCTTTAGTGATTAAGGCAACGGATGCGACTGGTCCCCAAGTGCCAGCTTGGTAGGTTTTTGGGGCATCATTTTCTGATTCCCATGCACTAATAATTGAATCAACCCATTTCCATGCAGCTTCAACTTCATTACGATGAACAAATAATGCTTGACGCCCACGCATAACTTCAAGTAATAAACGCTCATAGGCATCAGCACTTTGTTGGTGAAAAGTTTCGCTGAAACTTAAATCAAGTTTAGTGGTTTGTAAATTATGATTACTATCCAACCCTGGTACTTTATTTAGGATTTCAATATCCATACCTTCATCAGGTTGTAAACGAATCGTCAATTTATTTTGTGGTAATTCTGGATAAAATTCACTAAATAAATTAAGCGGTAATGGTTTGAAATAAACTACAACTTCAGAACATTTACTTGGTAAGCGCTTACCAGTACGTAAATAAAAAGGAACACCTGCCCAGCGCCAGTTATCAATATCAACTCGAATTGCAACAAATGTTTCAGTATTACTTTTTTGATTTGCGCCATCTTCTTCTAAATATCCCGGCACATTAACACCATTAACAAAACCTGCTGTATATTGCCCTCTAACTACTTTTTCACGAATATTGGATTTGTTAATTGGTCTAAGCGCATTAAGTACAGCTATCTTTTCATTGCGCAAACTATCATCTTCAAGATTAGCAGGTGGGGACATGGCAATCATGGTTAATATTTGTAATAAATGGTTTTGTACCATATCACGCATTTGACCAGCTTTATCAAAATATCCCCAACGGCCTTCAATACCTACTTGTTCAGCAACCGTAATTTCAACATGATCAATAGAATTACGATCCCAAAATGACGCAAACACTGTATTAGCAAATCGTAAGGCTAATAGGTTTAATACTGATTCTTTACCTAAGTAATGATCAATACGATAAACTTGCGACTCACTAAAGAATTTAGCCACCGAATCATTGATTTCACGAGATGACTTGAGATCTGTTCCAAGTGGTTTTTCCATCACAATGCGGTTTTGCGATTGATTTAATCCTGCAGCAGCTAAACCTTGACAAATAGTCCCAAAAGCACCCGGGTGCATTGCAAAATAGAAAATAGCTGGATGATTCAAATCAAGTTTATTTTTCAATCCTTCAAAACCAGCACTATCATTAACATCTAGTTTATGAAAGTCCAATCGTTGGCTAAATCGTTGCCAAATATTATCGTCTAACGGTTCCGGCATAAACGAGATTAGCGCTTCTTTTGCTACCTCACAATAAGCAACATGATCCCAATCAGCACGCCCTACGCCTAAAATCTTTGTTTGTTCAGGTAGTTTTCCGTACTTTTCTAATTGATATAAAGACGGTAATAATTTACGTCTTGTCAAATCCCCTTTAGCACCAAAAATAACTAAATCGCAAGCTGGGATATCAGACATGGTTTTCTCCTACGATGGTATAATGTAATTATTCTATTATGTTGAATGGTTGGTGTACACCCGATTAATAGGATAAATCATAGTAATAGGCATTATCCTTTATTTACTCTAAAACAAAAAGGCCACCTCTGGGTGACCTTTTGCTTGAAACAAGTTATTGGGTAATTTCCCAATAAGCAAATTATGCTCGTACAAAATCCATATGAACTAATTTTGGTTTAAATGCATGACGTTGTACTGCTTGCACTTTTACTTTAACTGCTTTTCCGTCAACTTCAACAGTTAACACTTCAGAATAAAATTCTGGTTTTTCTTGCATATTAAAAACTTGGTTGTGATCAAGCACAACAGAGACTGCAGGTTCAGTTCCACCATAAATAATGGCTGGGAATTTACCAGCGTGACGCAGGCGGCGGCTCGCACCCTTACCATGCTCTTTTCTAACTTCAGCTTTGAATGTAAACATATTAATTTCTCTTAATTATTTAAAATAGAAACCAATTACAGGCGACCCAGTAATTGGCTATCAAACTAGTACTTTAAAAAGCGTTGGCGATTATAAAGTGTTATCCCTCTAAACGCAATCAATTAATCATATTACAAATCAGTAAAATATTGATTACGTATATAGAATATTATATGCACACTTAGATCAATTCTATTTTAAAACCATAAGTTGATTTTTTATTCGGTAATAACTTTAATGGTTTTGTAATACAACCTGCTTCGACACAAACCATAGATTTATACTCATCATCACCAAAATCTCCCATTGATTTAGCTTTATTTATCCATGGATTCCAAGTAACAACATCACTTACATTAGTATTAGTTAATTGAATTGTTCGAGTGCCATCAGTAACAGTGATTTGATTACTTGCATTGGTATAAATACGATCGACTTCTTGATTAAATGTCAATTGACCTACAGTCGTTGGTTTGTTTTCAGCAGCAAGTCGTTCTTGGTAAGCTTCACCTAAACCTTTGACTACAACACTATCAATATTATCAACTCCAAAATAGGTATGTAGAGCACTAGTTACATCAAAATCTGCTGAGCAGCTTAAAGAAACTTCACAAGTTTTACCTAGATGAAGATTTAATGATACCGAGAAAGGTTTGCTACAATAAGATTCTGTCTGCGGATTATTAGTGAGCGATAAAACAAGGGTAACGCCTTGCTCGTCCTCTTTACATGAATCTAATGTCCATTCGACAATGCGTGCAAAACCATGAGAAGGATTGCCTAACTGACCAAACCAAGGCCAACAAACAGGCACTCCACCTCGAATAGCTACGCCTTTTTTAAAATTTGTTTTGTTACTCAGCCAAACAACTGGTGTTTTTTCAGTAGATGGTTGCCAAAATAATAAGTGTGCACCTTGTAATGCAACGGCAGCACAACAAGTGCTATGATTAATAACTAAAATTGGCAGTTCACCATAAATTGATTGTTTAATTGATGGGCTTAAGGATACACCTGATAAGCTACTATCTAAAATCTCTTTACATATACTCATATTTACTCCTAAATAATAAATTTAACAAATTATTGATAATTGTATACTTTTTAAGTTAATAATAAAAACATAATAGATGCAAAAGCATTTTTTAAAGAATTGGAGTAAAATAAAGCACTATAAATAGTGAAACAGCACTCTAATTGTTTTTGTCAAAAAGTTTCAGGTAACACTACGTTTATGTATAAAATCCCATTAAGTTTATATATTCATATGCCATGGTGCGTACAAAAATGTCCCTATTGCGATTTTAATTCACATACCATAAAAAAAACGCCAAATTATGAATCTTATATAGAGCATTTACTTAAAGACCTACAAAACGATACAATTTTCTGTTCAAATCGCTCAATTCATTCAATCTTTATCGGTGGAGGTACACCTAGTCTATTTTCAGCCGAGTTGATTGATAAATTATTATTAAATATAAATGAGATCATCCCAATACATAAAGATGCCGAAATCACCATTGAAGCTAACCCAAATTCTGTTGATATAGAAAGATTTAATGGCTATCAGCAAGCAGGTATAAACCGAATATCAATTGGCGTGCAAAGTTTTCAGACCGATAAACTTGTTAAATTAGGACGGGTACATGATCCCAAAGAAGCAATCACAGCCGGAAAAATTGCCAAAACATTAAATTTAAGAAGTTTTAATTTAGATTTAATGCATGGTTTGCCAAATCAAAGTATTGATGATGCTCTATATGACCTAAAACAAGCCATTGCTATTGCACCACCGCATTTATCTTGGTATCAATTAACGATTGAGCCAAATACGCTATTTGGTTCAAAACCACCAGTTTTACCTGATGATGATAAACTTTGGGAAATTTATCAACAAGGTAATCAATTATTAACTAAAAGTGGTTACCAACAATATGAAACTTCTGCTTATGCTAAAGAAGGATCCCAATGCCAACATAACTTAAATTATTGGCGATTTGGAGACTATTTAGGTATTGGATGTGGCGCTCATGGTAAATTAACGCAACCTGATGGGAAAATTATTCGCACTATAAAAACTCGTCACCCAAAAGGATATTTAGAGGGACGTTATTTAGATAAATATTATACAGTTCCAAAAGAGGAATTACCTTTTGAATTTTTTATGAATCGTTTTAGACTTTTTGAACCAACTCCTAAACACGAATTTGAGCAACGGACTTATTTACCTTTACACTCAGTTGAAAAACAAATAACGACTGCCATTGAAAAAAGCTATTTAATTGATGATAAACAAAACTGGCTGATAACTGACCATGGGAAGCTATTTTTGAATTCGTTATTAGAGATATTTCTATAGATAATTATTTGAAATATTTTGACTTATTTTAAATAATATTATTCTTTACATTTATTTAACATGATAGATACAAACTATTTAATTAATCATTCATATATCTTTACAGACTTTTTTTAGAAAAAAGTACATACTGTTTTTCGACAATGCATTATTTCATTGTTTTCCTATTCCTTATGTTTTCCCAATAACCTTGTTATTGGGTTTTTTACATTCAACTTTAATAAAATTTGGAATTAGAAGTTACTTTCTTTTCAAGATAACCCGAAGGTCTTCACCTATCATCACAATCGATTCAAATTGAAATTGTGGTGCTAATGAAAGCTTTTGCAGATTTGGCAATATACACATATCTAACGCATTATGACCAAGTAATTTTGGTGCATAATAAATAATTAATTCATCCACTAAATCTTGTTCTATTAGAGCTCCAGCCAGATGAGCACCAGCTTCAACCCAAACCGAATTTATTTGTTTTTCGGCTAATAATGCAAACAATTTAGATAAATCTATTTGTTTACAACTAGATGATTCTATAATTAATTTGGTATTTTGTTTTGCAATAAGGCTATCTTTTTTTCGTACTACCCATGTTTCACCTGGCTGATTGAAAATATTTTCAGTACCTATTAGCTGATCTTGACTGTCAATAATTACACGAATAGGTTGCCGAATTTTTTCCGGTAGGTAGATTTTTTTTATTTCATCAGGTAATTCGTTATATCTAACTGTTAAACTTGCATTATCAGCTTGCACGGTCGCACGAGTACTTAAAATACAGCTTGCTTGAGCTCGGAACTGTTGCACATCTTCTCTTGCCTTATTTGATGTTATCCATTTGCTTTCACCAGATGCCATGGCAATTTTACCATCTAATGAGGCGGCTAGTTTAAGTTGAATATAAGGCAAACCTGTTCTCATGAGTTTTAAAAAGCCTTTATTAATAGCTTCTGCTTGCTCAGTTAAAACGCCAATGGTGACATCTATTCCTGCTTCTTTTAAGCGTTTAATACCATTACCTGCAACATTAGGGTTAGGATCTTGCATCGCAATTACTACACGAATGATGCCAGCTTTAATAAGCGCATCAGCACAAGGAGGTGTTCGACCAAAATGACTACAAGGCTCTAATGTCACATAAGCTATTGCGCCGATTGCCTCATCACCAGCCATTTTTAGTGCATGAACTTCGGCATGAGGCTCACCAGCTTTTTGGTGATAACCTTTGCCAATTATTTGATCATCTTTAACAATGACACAGCCAACATTAGGATTTGGTGTTGTTGTAAAACGACCAAGCTTAGCCAAATCAATGGCTTGTTGCATATAGAAGTAATCTTTATTGCAAATTGCAGTCATATTGTTGATTATTTTTGTTGTAACTTAGCAATTTCATTACTAAATTGTTCGATATCGTCAAAACTAAAATAAACCGAAGCAAAACGAATATAAGCAATTTTATCTAGATTTTTAAGTTCTTCAATCACATAGTCACCAATTAATTTTGCTGGGACTTCACGTTCACCTGTTGCTCTTAGTTTAGATTTTATACGTGTAATCGCATCTTCAATGGCATCAAAACTCACTGGACGTTTTTCAAGAGCCCTTTTCATACCATTACGTAATTTATCTTCATTGAATGGTTCGCGAACTTTATTGCTTTTAATGACATTAGGCATAATTAATTCAGCAACTTCAAATGTAGTAAATCTTTCATTACATTCAACACATTGCCGTCTACGTCGGACTTGAAATCCTTCACCAACAAGACGAGAATCGATCACCTTTGTATCATCTGCATTACAAAAAGGACAGTGCATAAATGTATCCTTACGGCAACAAAATAATCATTACAATATCTGAAAATTTTGATTTAAACAAGGGTCTAATTGTTGTAACGTTAATCACTATACTAGAAAAAAAGTATGGTTTATTCACCTTAAATGTTAGTTTTATCATCGATAGTATTAAAATATAAGATGATGAAGATTCACTAAACATTCAAAAATTAGCCACCTTTTTGGTGGCATAAAACACTTACCAATTTAATTTAATGAGAAAATCTCTTAATTTAGCAAAATCATCAGGCATACAATGAGAAAGTAACGTCATATCAGCTCGCTCTGCTAACTCTTTAGGCAATGGAACTGATTTACCTAAAATATCTTCAACCACTTCTTTAAATTTAGCAGGATGTGCCGTACCTAAAAATAGTCCATATTCACCCTCTTGTAACTGATCACGCAGTGCTCGATAAGCAATTGCACCATGAGGTTCAGATAAGTAACCTTTTTGATCAAGTTCACAAACAGTTTGCTTAGCAACTTCATCCGAAACAGTAGCATGACCGAGTGATTTAAGATCCCATCCCTCACGCTTATAAATCTCTTCGATACGTGGCCAGTTATTTGGTTGGCTTACATCCATTGCATTCGATAATGTTGCAATGGTTGCGTGAGGTTCCCACTTACCGGTTTCTAAATAACGAGGTACTGTATCATTGGCATTCGTTGCGGCAATAAAGCGTTTAATAGGTAGTCCCATTGTTTTCGCAAGTAGACCTGCTGTTAAGTCACCAAAATTGCCACTCGGTACAGAGATAACCAGCTGTTCACGTTGGATTGATGTGAGTTGTGCAAAAGCTTCAAAATAGTAACAGATTTGTGCTAATAATCGGCTAATATTAATTGAGTTAGCGGAGTTTAAACCGATTGTTTTTTTCAAATCTTCATCATCAAATGCTTTTTTAACTAAGGCTTGACACGCATCAAAGTCACTTTGAATAGCAACTGTATGTATATTATCACCTAAAGTACAAAATAACTTTTCTTGTAATGGACTAATTTTACCTTCTGGGTATAAAATCACGACGCGAATATTTGGTAAATGATAAAACGCATGAGCAACAGCCGCACCAGTATCGCCAGAAGTAGCAGTCAAAATAGTAATTTTTTTGTCAGCAGCAACTTGCACTAAAGCTTGCGCCATAAAGCGTCCACCAAAATCTTTAAATGCTAATGTTGGTCCATGATATAGTTCTAATGAACCAATGTCTGCTTCCACAGAAGTTATTGGAGCAGGGAATTGAAATGCATTTTTAACAAGTCTATGCATATCATCACAGCTAATCTCATCACCAATAAAAGCAGATAAGATTTTGGCACTTCGAGTAATGAAATCAAGTTTTAATAACGACTCAATTTCGGATGATGAAAATTTAGGTAATTGTTGAGGAAAGAATAAACCTTGTCCTCTTCCTAATCCTTGTTGAACTGCTTGTGCAAAGCTAACTTGCTGGGAATGATCTTTTAAGTTATATAATTTCATAATATTTTCCGGTTATCTTTATGCTGTAATATTTCACTCTTCGTAATATCAACTTGTTCAATAATAGTTGGCATTTTTGTTATATTTAACTCTACTTTTTATAGTAAACATTAAATAACTCTTGTTCCTTGAGTATCAATTTTACAAATATGAGTAAAACCTTCATCATTTTGCAAATAATATTTTTTAAGTAATAATTCAATTTGCTGAGCTGTTTCAAGTTTATCTGCAATCACAAACATTGTTGGCCCTGAACCTGAAATACCCGATGACAAAGCACCAAGTTGCTTAACCCGTTTTTGAGTTTCATCAAAATTAGGTAATAATTGTTTACGATAAGGCTCAGCAATATTATCAAAAAGCATTGTGGCAGCCAGCTTAGGTTGTTTGGTATGACAAGCATGCAAAAATCCCCCCACATAGCGACCATGTGTTACACAATCAGACCTTTGATATTGAGCAGGTAAAATTGCACGTGCTTCAGCCGTTGATACCTTTATTCCTGGATAAGCCATCACCCAATACCAATCATCAAAATGCGGAATCGACTCACTAATAATATCCATCTCATTAAGAATAAGTTGCATCCCACCTAAATAGCATGGCGCAACATTATCATAATGCACACTGCCCGAAATACGACCTTCAAGTTCTCCCATCATGGATAACATTTCAAATTCATTAAAAGGTTTATCAAAAAACTCATTTAATGCAACCAATGCACCAACTACTGAGCACGCACTTGAACCTAAACCAGAGCCAATTGGCATATTTTTTTCAAGAGTCATACTAACAGGTAAAGTTTTACCCATTGCTTGACAAAATCGCTGCCAACATTGAAATACAATATTACATTTTGGATCACGTGGTAGCTTTTTGACAAATTGACCTTTGCTAGTAAGGGAAAATTCGTTAGCAGATTTAACTGTAATACAGTCACCAAGCATAGCGCCACTAATCGGGCTAATTGCTGCGCCCAATATATCAAAACCGACGCTAATGTTAGCCATTGATGCAGGCGCATAAACAGTTAAAGATTTATGACTCATTTAACCTCCGATTTTACCTGATGTTGTACGTAAAATATCAGCAAAAACACCTGCTGCAGTAACATCATTACCAGCACCATAACCACGTAATACAAGAGGAATAGGTTGATAATAACGAGTATAAAAAGCTAAGGCATTTTCGCCATTTTTGACTTTATAAAGAGGATCTTCACTATCGACAGCTTCAATTCTAACACTGCATTGATGGTTTTCTATGCTACCCACATAACGTAGAACTTTACCTCCTTTTGCTGCTTGTTCAGATTTTGCTTTAAACTGTGCATCTAACTGCGGTAATTTGGCCATGAAATCATCAATGCTACCTTGTGCATATTCAGGAGGTAATACGGATTCGACATTGATTTGATCCAATTCTAATTGTAAACCTGATTCTCTAGCTAAAATAAGTAACTTTCTAGCTACATCGGTTCCAGATAGATCGTCTCGAGGATCAGGTTCAGTAAAACCTTTCTCTTTAGCCAATTTAGTTGCTTCAGACAGTGACATGCCTTCATCAAGTTTACCAAATATAAAAGAAAGCGATCCAGATAGAATTCCCGAAAACTTGATTAACTCATCACCTGCATTAAGTAGATTTTGAAGATTTTCAATTACCGGTAACCCAGCCCCTACATTGGTATCATATTGGAATTTACGCTTACTTTTTGCAGCTTCTTGGCGTAAGCGTAAATAGTAAGCCATTGAGCTAGTATTTGCTTTTTTATTTGGTGTAACGACATGAAAGCCATTAGCTAAAAAATCAGCGTATTTGTCAGATACTTCGCTACTAGAAGTACAATCAACGAGAATCGGATTAAGTAATCGATTAGATTTGGCAAACTCAATAATACTATCTAATGAATATTTAGTATCACTCTGTTTGATTTGATCACGCCAATTACTAAGATCAATACCGTCTCTATTGGTTATGCTGTGTTTAGAGTTAAACAAACCACATACTCGCAAATCAATCTGTTTGTTTTTAAGCCATTTCTGTTGACGTCCAATTTGGTCGACAAGCGCACCACCGACCCCACCAACACCAATAACAAAGACATCAAGCATTTTATCAGTACCAAATAACATCTGATGCGCAACACGAACGCCCATTACAGCAACATCATTATCAACTACAACTGAAATTGAGCGTTCAGATGAACCTTGTGCTATAGCAACAATATTAATATTAGCTCTGGCTAATGCTGTAAAGAAATTAGCTGATAAACCACGTAAGGTACGCATGCCATCACCTACTACAGAGATAATAGCAAGCCTTTCAATCACCTCGATCGGTTCAAGTAATCCATCTTTTAATTCTAAGAAAAATTCATCACTTAAAGCTTCTTCTGCACGATAAAGTTCTGTTTGTGGCACACAAAAACTAATGCTGTATTCAGATGATGATTGAGTAATAAGTACAACTGAAATGCCAGCATAAGACATCGCAGAAAAAACACGTGCCGACATACCAACCATACCTTTTAATCCAGGACCTGAAACATTGATCATTGCCATGTTATTTAAATTGGTAATACCTTTTACAGGTGTGGTTGAGTCAACAATATTAGCACCAATTAATGTGCCTGGCGCATCAGGATTATTTGTATTTTTGATTAAACAAGGAATCTGAAATTGGGCAATAGGTAAAATAGTTGTTGGATGAAGCACTTTTGCTCCAAAATATGAAAGTTCCATCGCCTCTTGATAAGACATTGTTTTTAGTAATTTGGCATCTGGTACAATACGGGGATCACAAGTATAAACTCCATCAACATCGGTCCATATTTCACAGCTATTTGCTCTTAAACAAGCTGCTAATACGGCTGCA
The DNA here is from genome assembly GCF_046635565.1 of Gilliamella sp. BG7. Lineage (NCBI taxonomy): Bacteria > Pseudomonadati > Pseudomonadota > Gammaproteobacteria > Orbales > Orbaceae > Gilliamella > Gilliamella sp. BG7. The sequence continues at coordinate 259,725 of NZ_JBIDFB010000002.1, forward strand.
GAATAATCAGAACCATTTCGTCCAAGCACAACTAATTCACCTTTTTCATTACCGGCGGTAAAACCGGGCATTAGAATAAAATTATCTTGTGGAATGTGCATTTCAGCAATTCGATGAGTCGATTCAGGTATATTAACAGTCGATTCTAAATAATCACCTTCTGCAATAAGCATAGCAACAGGATCTATTACCGTGATCGTATGGCCTCTTGCTTTGAGAAGTTCTTGCATAATAGCAATTGATAGCTTTTCTCCACGACAAATAATTGATGCATTGATACTATCAGGACATTGACCGAGTAAACGGATACCTTCAAGTAATTGCTTAACATGCTTTAATTCATTAAGAGCAAAATGCTTCATCGCTTCATAAGCAAAATTAGGGTGAGCTTTTGCAAGACCTGTTAATAGATCTGCAAATATCTTTTCAGCATCATAAATGTTACTTTTGATATCTTGCCCAGCAACCGTTTTTTCAACCATGGCTACTAAATAGTTGGTAATTTTAGCCGGTGCCGATAAAACAGTGGCGGTTTGCTCTTGTTTAGCATTATTTTCAATAATTTCTGCAACTCGCAAAAAGCGTTCTGCGTTAGCAACAGATGTTCCTCCAAATTTTAAAACTTTCATATCACACCTTACTTATTATCTTAGTTTATGCCCATTACTATCTATAATTATAGTTTTTAGAACTTATTTATAGGTATCAAAAATCTTGTAGTCTTATCATGCTAATTCTATTTTTAATTTTTTTGCACAGATTAACTACTTTAGTTCCATGCAAAATAAAAACCCGCCTTTAAGGGGCGGGTTTTTTAATATTTATTGGAAAAATCAACCCACCCTAGATCGCATAATAGTACCTAAGGTGCTAATAATTCCTGTCATACTAACTAAAATTATCATGATTTTTCCTAAGAAATATTTAATTAAACTAAAAACAAAACAGCCCGACATTTTCATGTCAGGCTGTAATTTTAAAAAAACTTTTTGCTATTTTCGTATTCATTAACAACTTTATTCAATGCTTGATATATGCACTTTTCATCTTGTTTTTTTAATGCCTCATCTAAAATATTAAGATACGATAACATTAGCTTTTGATTATCTTCGGCAAATTGCGGCGATACTTCTTGATCTTCATATAACATAACATATGTACGAGCAAATCCAAAAATCAAAAAATAAACCGATGCATTTTTTGGATCTTCTTGAATTAATGCTCTCATTGCCTTTCTTAACTTTACATAACTATCAGTACCAGGCAAGCTCGTTGCAAATGTTTTCGTTACTTCAGAAAATGTCATTGCCATAAACCTCAATCAAAATCACATGAGGAAAGAATAACAACCCATTAGCATAAGTGCAAGTCTATTTTGTTTGCCAAACAAATTTTTTTAATTTTCGCTAAAAATCAGCAAAAAAACTTAATAATGAAAGTTATATTATTTAGCCTCTTTACAAACAGACAATCCTGCCGATGCTTGTGCAACAGGCATTATTTCAATTGAGTTAACATTAAAATGATTTGGTGTATTAATTAACCAAGACACAGTATTAGCTATATCTTCTGGAGTAATAAATTCAACACCTTGATAAACCTGTGCGGCTTTCTGGTTATCGCCATGAAAGCGAACATTTGAAAACTCTGTACCACCACATAATCCCGGTTCGATATTAGTGACTCTAACCTTTTTTCCTAACAAATCGGTACGCAAATTAGCACTAAATTGTTTAACAAAAGCTTTAGATGCACCATAAACATTTCCGCCTTTATAAGCATAAGTACCAGCCACAGATCCAAGATTAATAATATAACCAAAATTGCGCTCAACCATTTCTGGTAAAATTTGTCGAGTTAGATTTACTAGCCCAATAATGTTAGTTTCAATCATTGTTTCCCAATCGTTATAATCTGCTTCATAAGCAGGTTCTAAACCTAATGCTAGACCTGCATTATTTATTAAAATATCTATGGGCTTAAATTCATTTGGTAGTTGCAATAAAATAGTATTTACTGCATCTTTTTTAGTTATATCTAATGGTAATGAAAAGAAATTAGCACCTAAGTCATCTGCAAGGTTTTGTAGTTTATCTGCACGTCTAGCTACGCCTACAACTTTATAACCATCTGCTATAAGCTTACGGCAGATAGCTTGCCCAAATCCAGAGGATGCACCAGTAACCAAAGCTATATTCATATTAAATCCCCTTATAAACTAAGTTAAAATTGGAGTATATTTCGATAAACGACTATATGTATAAACAAAAAGTAGTAAATAAAAATATACTGAAACACATAGTTACCGGAAAGTTTTTTACAAAAAACTATCTAATATCTATAAAAAAACCCGCTAATTAAGCGGGTTGATATTTAATACTTCATTTAGCAGGTTCTTCTGCTAGTTCTTCATCTTTTAGCGGAACAATCAAAGTATCAATATGTGTATTATTGATAAGTTGACGAGCAGAAGACATTAACTTACTCCAAAAATCCTGATGATGACCACACACGACAAGATCAGCGCCATATTCATGAATTGCTTCGATTAATACTTGGTCAAATTCGCCATTCCCAGAAAGAGTATGAGCTATAGGATATCCCGCATCATTGGCTAGTTTATTTAATGCAATATGCGCATCTTCAGTAATTCGGTCTTTCATATCATTCATATTAATATCAACTAAACCAGTATAAAGATCCGAATAATTAATACCAACATGAATCAAAGATATTTGAGCATTATATGGCCTAGCCATAGAAACTGCTTTTTCGACAAGAACTTCACTTTCAGGTGATAAATCTACTGCAACTAATATGTGTTTATAAGCCATGATACATTACTCCTTCCAATTTAACGGTCAGATAAAACTACAAAATTGATACTCTCTTTTTACTACTAAATCAATTTTTGAGCAAGCCAAAAAAGTGACCCAGATAACAAAATTGAAATTGGAAGTGTTAAAATCCAAGTTAATGCAATATTTTTAATGGTCTTACTTTGAACGCCACCACCATCAACAATCATTGTACCTGCCACAGATGAAGAAAGAACTTGAGTTGTTGAAACAGGCATACCTGTATAACTTGCAATCCCAATTGATAAAGCCGTAGTGATTTGTGCCGACACGCCCTGTGCATAAGTCATCCCTTTTTTACCAATTTTTTCACCAATAGTAATAGCTACACGACGCCATCCTATCATTGTTCCAATCGCTAGCGCTGAAGCTACCGAAATAATGATCCAAATCGGCGCATATTCAACAGTTTTAAGTAAATCGTTATTCAAAGATTTCAGATATTGTTTTTCCTCTGCTGTTACATTAGCTTGTTTAGCAACATGCGAAACAGTATCCGATAAACATAATAATATGCGTCTAGCTTGTGAACGTTGTTCAACAGTGAGTGATTCATAATTATTCATTTTATTAAATAAATTATGAGCAATACTCAGTGTGATAAATGAATGTGAATAGTCACAATGATACTTATTCAAATCGCCTTCTGGAATACTTGTGTCTAATGCAGGTTGTTTACCTATTATCGTAGTTAGATCATCATTGTGAGTAACAAAGTACTCCTGAATATTATCAATAGCATTACGAGTGTTAGTAATATCATAGGTAGACGCATTCATATTAACAATAAAGCCAGCAGGAGCAATACCCATCAATACTAACATTAATAAACCAATACCTTTTTGTCCATCATTAGCACCATGAGAAAAACTCACACCTGCAGCAGAAATAATAAGCATTATTCGGATCCAAAAAGGTGGCTTTTTCTTACCATAAAGTTTTTCTCGCTGCTCTGGAGTCATAAAGATGCGTTCTCTTTTTTTACTACTTTTTTTACTTTGCCCTTTACGTGTCCAATACTTACGCAGACAAAAAATCATTAACCCAGCAATAACAAGACCAACTATTGGTGAAACAATCAAGGATAAAAAGATTTGAATCATCTTAGGAATATTAAGCGCATCAATAATTGATGTATCCATAACCAATGCATTTGCAAGTGCTACGCCAATAATAGAACCAATTAAAGTATGTGAACTTGATGCAGGAATACCAACAAACCAAGTACCTAAATTCCAAATGATTGCTGCAAATAAAATAGAAAATACCATAGCAAGCCCATGAGCAGAGCTTACATTAAGTAATAAATCAGTTGGTAACAAATGCACTATAGCATAAGCCACACTAAGCCCACCAAGTAGTACGCCAAAGAAATTAAATACTCCGGCCATAAAAACGGCAAGTTGTTCTTTCAATGCCCTTGTATAAATAACAGTGGCAACAGCATTAGCAGTATCATGAAATCCATTAATAGCCTCATAAAAGAGTACAAAAAGTAAAGCTAAGACTAATAATATAATGGTTGAAAATTCTAAATCAGCAAATAGATGAAACATAATATATCTTTCTGTTGTTAATTAGCGCCACTATTATCCTTGAGAATAAGCTAATGAGCAAAACAATTTTTTACATTTTTCGTTTAGCATAACGTGCCGCCAAAAAAGCACAAATCATTAATTGGATTTGATGAAAGATCATTAAAGGTAGGATCAAAATACCCATCATCGACATGGGGAAGATAACACTTGCCATTGGAATACCACTTGCTAGGCTCTTTTTTGAACCACAAAATACAATTGTGATTTCATCTTGTTTGCTAAAACCAAAAAATCTTGCACTATAAGTGGTAATAAATAAAACTATAACTAACAGAATAATTGAGAAAAATATAATATTTAACAAAGATAAAAAACCGACTTGCGACCATATACCATTAACAACTGCATCACTAAACGCGACATAAACCACTAATAAAATCGACAAACGATCTGTTTTAGAAATAATATTTTTATACTTATCTACCCATTGACCAATAAAACGTCTAGATAAATGCCCGACAACAAAAGGCAACATCAGTTTCAGCATAATAGAGGTAATGGCATCAATTATGTTCATTGATGCCGAGGTTTGAGTATGTATTAACAATCCAACTAAAAGCGGGGTAATAAACACCCCCAATAACGTTGATGCTGAGGCACTGCAAATAGCTGCTGCCACATTACCTTTAGCTATTGAAGTAAATGCTATTGCAGACTGCACTGTTGCTGGTAAAACACAAAGATAAACAAAACCTAAATAAATATCATGTGATAAAAAAGTGGGCACTAATAACTGCATCATCATGCCTAAAACTGGGAATATTACAAATGTAGTTGTAAATATTAACAAATGTAATCGCCAATTTTTTATACCAGAGACAATTGCTTGAAAAGAAAGTTTTGCACCATGCATAAAAAATAGCAAGCCAATAGCAAAAGTTGTAAGGTATTCAAAAACCGTTTTAGCCTGCCCTTCACAAGGAAAAAAGCTAGCTGTAATCACAACACAAATTAGAATCAATAAGAATGAATCAATCTTAACACGTTGAAATATATTCATGATTTTTAATATCTTTGATTAACAAGAATAAAAAAATCGCCACAAAAGTGGCGATATACAAGAAAGATAAAATTTATTCTAAGAAACTACGAAGCACATCAGATCGACTTGGATGACGTAATTTTCTCAGCGCCTTAGCCTCAATTTGACGAATACGTTCACGAGTTACATCAAATTGCTTACCAACTTCTTCTAGCGTATGATCTGTATTCATATCAATACCAAATCGCATACGTAACACTTTCGCTTCTCTAGGCGTTAATCCTGATAAAATATCGCGAGTTGCGCTACGTAAACTCTCAGAAGTCGCCGCATCTAGCGGTTGCTCAAGAGCTGTATCTTCAATAAAATCACCTAAATGCGAATCTTCGTCATCACCAACTGGTGTTTCCATAGAAATTGGCTCTTTAGCAATTTTAAGCACTTTACGAATTTTATCTTCAGGCATTTGCATGCGTTCAGATAACTCTTCAGGTGTTGGTTCACGACCGATTTCCTGTAACATTTGGCGAGAAATACGATTTAACTTATTAATTGTTTCAATCATATGTACCGGAATACGGATTGTCCTTGCTTGGTCAGCTATAGAACGAGTAATTGCTTGTCTTATCCACCAAGTTGCATAAGTTGAGAATTTATAACCACGACGATATTCAAATTTATCAACTGCTTTCATCAAGCCAATATTACCTTCTTGGATAAGATCTAAGAATTGTAATCCTCGGTTGGTGTATTTTTTCGCAATAGAAATAACTAGTCGTAAGTTAGCTTCAACCATTTCCTTTTTAGCTCGACGAGCTTTAGCTTCACCAATAGACATACGGCGATTAATATCTTTAATTTGCTCAATAGAAAGGCTTGTTTCAGTTTCGATTTGTTGTAGCAAATCAACTTGCGCAGCAATTTGAGTTTCAAAATCTTTTAAATTAGCCGCAAACGCACCTTTCGACGTTAAAGCTTTCTTAAACCAATCCATGTTATTTTCGTTGCCGGTAAAATAAGTCATAAACAGTTTTTTCGGCATTTTGCATTTTTCAACACAAATCTTCATAATAACACGTTCATGAGTTCTAACACGCTCCATCATGCTTCTCATGTTATTAACAAGAATATCAAACTGCTTAGCAACTAAGCGGAATTGTTTAAATATTTCTGATAGGTTTTCGATCTCTTGTTGTGCTTTTTTATGAGCTCGACCATATTTTTTAATAGCATCAGACGTTTTGTCGTGCTGCTCTTTTAATTCGGCAAATTTAGCTTTAGCAACTTCGGGATCGATAGAAACATCATCATCAGTTGATGCCTCGTTTTCGTCATCCTCGCTCTCATCATCGCTATCATCAATTTCAATTTCGGTTTCACTAACCTCTAAATCTTCAGGTAACTCTTCAGCAACTTCTTCAGCATTTGGATCAACAAAACCTGTAATCAAATCAGATAAACGAACTTGTCCGCTTTCGATTAAATTATATTGCTCTAAAAGATAAGTTATTGCTTCTGGATATTCCGATACTGAAGTTTGCACTTGATTAATGCCATCTTCAATACGCTTAGCAATATCAATTTCGCCTTCACGCGTTAACAGTTCAACCGCCCCCATTTCACGCATATACATACGAACAGGATCGGTTGTTCTACCAATTTCTGACTCAACATTAGATAATACTAATGCTGTTGCTGCTTCAACGGCCTCTTCATCAGGGACATTATCTGAAAGTAATAACTCATCAGAATCAGGGGCTTCTTCAAGAACTTGAATCCCCATATCATTAATCATTTGGATAATATCTTCAATCTGATCTGAATCAATAATCTCTTCAGGCAAGTGATCGTTGACATCAGCATAGGTCAGGTATCCTAGCTCCTTACCTCGAATGATTAGGAGTTTTAACTGTGATTGAGAATTTTGCTCCATAAAGGTATCCATTTTAGTTATTTGGTCATTTATATTATGCATGTAGAACAATATCTGGAATCTACACGTATTCTATATATTTAGTCTTTTTTTGATAAAACAAGTATTAAAGTCGCCAATTCTTTTTTCTCTGCGGTGCTTAAGCCGGAGACTCTCTCTTTTGCGATTAGTTCATCTTGCCTTTGGGCGAGTATATTATCATATAACTCTTTTAAAGTATGTGAAAAAATTGAGCCTATTTCGCCATCTTGATAATGACACTCCCAGGTGGATAAACGATTCAACTGCTTATAAAACGGTCTATCCATACACTCTATTAATATTTGTGCAGTAGTTATATTGGGATAACGTTGACATAGTTCAAGTAATTCAACAAAAATCTCGATCCCGGCCATTTTAACCTGGCGAATCACATTTATATCAGAAACTTGCTCTGCAAGATTAGGATATTGAAGTAATAAACCAATTAAAACTCGCATCGTTGTTAATTTCATTTGTGATGTAGGCGTTTTTTCATTTGCCTTTTCATCACGTTGGGAACGATTTTCTTGAATTAATTGTTCTAATTGAGATACATCAAGTAAACCTAAATAATTACCGAGCTTCTGCAATAAATTTAATCTAAAGGCTTTTGCCTTAATTTGATCAAGTAGCGGTAAAGCTAGCGAACTCAATTTTGCTTTTCCTTCAGCTGTTTTTAAATCAACCTGTTTCAAAAGTTCATCAAATAAAAATTTCGACAAATTTGAAGATTCATTTAAATATTTTTCAAAATTATCCTTACCGACTTTACGCACAAAACTATCAGGATCTTCATCTTGAGGTAAAAAAGCAAAAGTTATTTTCTTACCATCGATTAAGCAAGGTAATAAAACATTAAGTGCCCGCCAAGCAGCGCTTCGTCCAGCATTATCGCCGTCATAACAAAATATTACCGAATCTGTTGCTCTAAATAATAATTTAATATGCTCCTCTGATGTAGCCGTACCTAAAGCAGCAACAGCATAATCAATGCCATATTGAGCAAGCGAAACCACATCCATATAGCCTTCAACCACCATCAGTTGTTGAGGATTACGATTGACTTCTAGCGTTTCATAAAGTCCGTAAAGTTGAAAGCCTTTATGAAATATGGGGGTTTCTGGTGAATTAATATATTTTGCAGAATCATTAATGATAGTTCTTCCACCAAACGCTATAACATTGCCTTGTCTATCGCGAATAGGAAACATGATTCTTCCACGAAAACGGTCATATTGATTACCCCTATCGTGGCTGACTTGCATACCGGCTTGTTCATAAAGTGCTTCTTCAGCTTTTGTTTTAACCACACTTTGTGAAGTTAAACGCCAGTCATTAGGCGCAAAACCAATTCTATACCGTGCTATAATTTCTGCATTGAGTCCCCGTTGCTCAAGGTATTTTTGAGCATCAGTGGATGTAGATAATGCTAATTGTTGCTGATAAAAATCGGTGATTTTGCCCATCAAAGTATATAGATCTCGACGTACATTTCTAGATTCAATGTGCTTTGCTTGATCAATTTGATTTTTATCGTCATCAATATAAGGGACACGAATTCCTTGCAAGCTAGCTAATTCTTCAATAGCTTCAGGAAAAGATAACCGCTCATATTGCATTAGAAAATTAACAACAGATCCTGATGCGCCACATCCAAAACAATAAAAGATCTGTTTTTTCTCATTAAGAGAAAAAGAAGCTGTTTTTTCATCATGAAAAGGGCAACAACCAAAATAATTATTCCCCTTTTTTTTCATTTTAACCCGTTTGCCAATCACATCAAGGATGTTGGTTCGAGCAGTTAGATCCAAGATGAAATCGCGAGGAATAAGACCTTTCATGATAAAACTTTAACCAATTATGGTGTTATAAAAAGACAACAAGCCGTATCAAAATACGGCTTGTTAGAATTCTTTATATCAAAAAGATAATAAATTGATTTTTAATATCAATTCTAGTTTTCAGTATAAATAATCTTAAAAGATTAATATAAGCGAGTACGACGAGCGTTTTCTCTTTCTAATTTTTTAGCATGGCGTTTAACAGCTGCTGCTTTAGCTCTTTTACGAATAGTAGTTGGCTTTTCGTAAAATTCACGATTACGAACTTCAGCTAAAACTCCTGCTTTCTCACACGAACGTTTGAAACGACGTAACGCTACATCGAAAGGTTCATTTTCACGTACTTTAATTACTGGCATGTGCCTCTCACCTCAAATTTGTTTAATATCACAAGGGATTAAAATTAGTGCGCAATTTTACCCTCAATCGATATATGTTGTAAAGTAAAAAATAGAATTATTATAAGATAACAAATTAATTTGCTAATAAGCATATAGGGTCAGATAATAAAACAAATCTAATTGAAAATAAACAGGAGTATTTCATGTCATCATTAATTACTGGTCAATATCCAAAGCGCCGCTTACGCCGTAATCGTGCCCATGACTTTAGTCGTCGTATGGTTGCAGAACATAGTTTGACGGTCAACGATCTAATCTATCCAGTTTTTATTGTTGAAGGCAATAATATTACTGAATCAATTACCTCGATGCCAAACGTTAATCGAATGAGTATTGACGTATTGTTAAAAGAAGCGGAACAAGTAGCTAAACTAGGAATTCCTGTTCTTTCACTATTTCCTGCTATTGAACCATCAAAAAAATCTTTATTAGCACAAGAAGCATATAACGAAAATGGGTTAGTACCAAAAGCTGTTCGAGCATTAAAAAAAGAAATTCCAGAGCTCGGTGTACTAACTGATGTCGCACTTGATCCATATACCACGCATGGACAAGATGGCATTATTGATGAACAAGGGTATGTACAAAATGATATCTCTGTTGAAACGCTTGTTAAACAAGCGTTAATGCAAGCTCAAGCAGGTGTAGATATTATTGCGCCAAGTGACATGATGGATGGACGCATTGGAGCAATACGTAACAAACTCGAAAAGCACGGTTTTTTTAACACACAAATTATGGCTTATTCCGCAAAATACGCATCAAGTTTTTATGGCCCTTTTCGTGATGCTGTCGGATCAGCAAAAAATATTAAAGGTGGTAATAAAAAAACTTATCAACTCGATCCTGCTAATAGTAATGAAGCATTACAAGAAATCTATCAAGATTTAAGTGAAGGCGCAGATATGGTCATGGTTAAACCTGGTATGCCTTATCTTGATATTGTTCGAAGAGTGAAAGAAACTTTTGCCGTCCCAACTTTTGCTTATCAAGTTTCTGGCGAATATGCTATGTTAACAGCGGCAATTCAAAACGGTTGGTTAGATGAAAAATCAGCAATTATGGAATCTTTACTTTGCTTTAAACGTGCAGGTGCCGATGGCGTATTAACCTATTTTGCCAAACAAGTAGCCGAATGGTTGCATCAGCAAAAATAATATTTTTTAAATGCTGCTCTTTCCAAATAGGAAAGAGCATTTAATTACCTATATAGCATCTCATATTCATCAAATCACATTATCAATCATACTATTTTAGAGCAATTTTTTACTTCTTCTTAATTCACCAGTCTAAGAAATCTATAATAAACATTAATTATCATATTTATACTAAGTCAATTATTATACTTTACTAGAAAGTGTAAAAAAGTTTCAGGGAAGCTATATGTTTACGTAAAAATCTGATAATATTTACTAGGATAAGCGATAAGGGAATAAAAATGATTTATGAACTCGTACCGAACGAATTACATGATGAATTTAAAGCTTTTCATCATGACCTAGAAAAATTAACATCACAACATGTGCAATCTTGTCCCTTTTGTAAAAAAACTGAATTCTATATAATTCGTTCAAAACCTAATAAAACATATCGTTGCAAAGGCTGTCATAAATATTTTACCGTTTCAACCAATACTCCTTTCAATCGTTTAATGCCTTATAATTGGTTTGAGTTTATTTTTATTAACCGAATAAATAAAATGGGTTATAAAGAAATTGCGGACCGACTCGAAACCTCACTCGAAAAAGTTACACGACGAGATCGAGCTATTATTAACTATCTTCAAAACCATTATCCATCATTACATAGCTGGTATATACATCAAAAACAAACTAAGTTAATGCCATCTTTAGAGGAACAATATAGCACCATTAAAGCTAAAGTAACCGCCTTATTGAATGAACAAAATCCAACTTGTAAACACTGTGGTTCTAACGAAACAACCAAAATAGGTTCTCGCACTTGCTATCGCTGTAAGCGATGTCGACATAGCTTTAACCTTTTAAGCAACACTGGTTTAAACCGTATACCCAAACCTGAATTGTGGCTACAATTCATTGATTTACTTGTTTCTGGAGCTAATAATTCACAAATAGGAAAAGCTCTAAATTTACACAATGATACAGTTCGTAAATGGCGTTCAGCTTGGTACTACATGATGATAGATTGGCAATGTGAAGCGCTTGCTATTTGGTGTAAAAATAAATAAGAAAATAGGATAAAAAGAAAATGTTCAGTATATTAGCTCTAGAAAAAGATAACGCATATATAACGCAAACCCGTAATTTAAAAAAACATTAACAAAAGCTTTTAATTAGCATCAAACAGTGACGAATCAAAAACAGTTAATCTAACAAGAACAATTCAATATAATTAGTCATTGCCATATTCATCATATTCGCGGCAAAGTATAATTGTATCCTCAATTAATCGTCTAGCAATGGTGCCATACTCAGGAATTTTAGGTAACTCTGTATAATGGTACCAATTTGCTTCAATGAGTTCGTTTTTATCTACCACTATTTCACCACTATCATAATCAGCTAAATAAGCCATCATTAATGAATTTGGAAATGGCCAAGGTTGCGATCCAACATAACGAATATTTTTAATTTTTATTTTTGATTCTTCAAATACTTCTCGTTCAACGGCTGTTTCCATTGTTTCGCCGATTTCAGTAAAACCAGCTAAAACGGTATATAAGTTATCTTGATTATGCCTAACATGTTTTGCTAATAAAATTTTATTATTATGACGAATAGCCACAATAATAGATGGTGAAATTTGTGGATAATAACGCTCTTTGCAGTGATCGCATAGACAACACCATTCCGTGCTACTGATATACATCTCATGTCCACAATATCCACAATATTTGTGGGAACGATAAAACTCAGAAAGTTGCACTGCTCGACCAGCTAAATTAAATAATGATTGATCTGTTCTATCAAGTAATGAACGAACTGAGCTCATCGCATTTTTCATTTCATCACAAATCAGCCAAGCTGTTTTCCCATTCCATTCACCTATTGGTTGAGCAAGTTTATTGATAAAACCAAATTCATCAGCACGCCCAACAGGAACTTCACCATTAGGCAACCATAATCGTCCATTAGCACTTACAAACCAATAACCGTTTTCATTACCTATCAAATTAAATTGTTGCTGTATATTCATATTATTAACACCAAAGATAAAAACAAAAAAGGAGGATTACTCCTCCTTTTAATCAATACTATTTCTTTTTCTTCTCGTGAAGTCCCTTTTTTTCAAGTTCCCAGTAAATAATTCGTTGCTGAGCAATTGTAAATAAGTTACTAACGATATAATATAAAACCAAGCCCGATGGGAACCATAAGAAGAATACCGTAAAAATTAATGGCATGTAAGTCATTAATTTTTGTTGTAATGGATCGGTAACTGGTGTTGGTGACATTTTCTGAATTAAGAACATAGTACCGCCCATTAATAAAGGCAAAATATAATATGGATCTTGTGCTGATAAGTCATAAATCCATAGCGCAAATGGTGCATGGCGTAATTCAACTGTATTACCTAGCATGTAGAACAATGATAGGAAAATCGGCATTTGAATAATTAATGGCAAACAACCACCTAATGGATTCACTTTCTCTTGCTTGTAAAGCGCCATTGTTTCCATACTCATTTTTTGCCTATCATCACCATAACGCTCTTTCAGCGCTTGTAAGCGGGGTTGTAATAGCTTCATTTTCGCCATTGAACGATACTGAGCACGAGTTAATGGGAATAAAATACCTCGAACAATAAATGTAATAACAATAATTGAGAAGCCCCAGTTACCAACAAAACTTTGAATAAATTTTAATAAATAAAACAACGGTTGTGATAAGAACCATAACCATCCATAGTCAACAATTAAGTCAAGATGATTGGCTGTTTCTTTCAATTGGCTTTGAATTTCTGGTCCTAACCATAATTTTGCACCAATAATTTGAGAACTCCCCGCAGGAATAACTGCTGATTCACTTTTGAAACCAATTGTTGCTTGAGAGTTATTAGCCGTTGCACGAGAATAAAATAAATTATTTTTATCCTGTGCGGGTACCCATGCAGAAGCAAAATAGTGTTGCAACATCGCAATCCAACCCGTTTGGGTATCAACCGATAAAGCTTTATCTTTGATGTCATCAAAACTGTATTTGCTATAATTAGTACTAGAACTAGAATAAGCTGTACCACGGAATGCACTTTGCCCTAATCCACTACCGCCTTCGGTTGGAATATCATCAGGTAATTTAATTGTCTGTTTTAATTGACCATACATGGCAACATCAACAGATGCACTGCTTTGGTTATTAATAGCATACTGAACATCAACAGCATAACTACCACGGTGTAATATATAATATTTAGTATAACTTACACCATTAACTTGATAAGTAAGAGGAACACGCAATTCATCTTGCCCATCAGCTAAAACATATTCTGAATTTTCAGTTTGATAGACAGGACGTTTTGATCCTTGAGTTGCATTATCAGGACCATCCTTACCGGTTAATCCACTTTCAGCAACATAAACAAAATCAGGACGAGATGTTAACAATTGGAAAGGCGTACCAGAATGAAGCGTTTGCTCATATTTCAATAATTGTGCAGCTTGAACATCCCCGCCATAAGTATTAATAGTGAGTGACAACACATCCGATTTTACAATAATTGTTTTACCTTGTGCTGCACCAGCTGTTAACTCATCATCACTTATTTGTTGTGTTAATTGGTTTTCGATTGGAGGTTTAGGAGCGTGATCTTCTTCCCACGCTTTCCAAATAAAAAAAGATACAAAAAGTAAAGCAATGACTAAAATATTACGTTGAGATCCCATTAGTGTTTTTCTCTATTGGTTTTAGTTTTTGGAGGAACAAAATCTTCTCCCCCTTCATGTAAAGGATGACATTTTAATACACGTTTAACGGTTAGCCAACCACCTTTTATTAATCCAAAGCGTCTTAGTGCAATTATTGCATACTGTGAGCACGTCGGTGTAAAGCGACATTTAGGACCTAATAAAGGGCTAATAAAACGTTGATAAACACGAACAAAAAGCACAAAAACATTAACTATCATATAGTTACACGCATAAACATGCTGTTTGATAATCAATTTAAATTTATTTAAGCCTCGTATTTGGCTATGATTCGTTGGCATAATTTATTCAATGTTTCAACGAGTTGCTGATTATCTAAGTCGATAACTGGCTGTTTAGCCATCACAATAAAATCAATATTAGGAAATTGATGTTGGTGAAGCCGAAAATACTCTTTAGACAGTCGCTTTATACGATTACGCTCATGAGCCCGTTTCACTTGTTTTTTAGCTATAGCAAACCCTAACCGCATATGATTACAGTTATTTTTTCGTGCAACTAAAGTTAAAAACGGAGAACCAGCCCGAATAGACTCTTGGAAGACATGATTGAAATCAAAGGGAGTTAACAATCGTAACTCCCGAGGAAAAGTGAACTTAATCACCCAACTTTAAATCAGCTAGCAACAGTTAAACGAACACGGCCTTTAGCACGACGGCGAGCAAGAACTTGACGACCGTTTTTAGTTGCCATACGAGCACGGAAACCGTGAGTTCTATTGCGTTTTAATACTGATGGTTGAAATGTGCGTTTCATGACGATTTATATCCAAATCTAATTATCAACAGGTTGCAGAGTAAAAACTCTACAGCATTAATTAAAGAGGTCGGAATTATAGTGCCTATTTTATTTTTCGTCAATGAGATTTTTACAGATTAATCCCATTAACACCTAGTTACCATACGATAAAATAAAATAGAATAAAATAGATTATAAAATAATAAGTTATAACTAAAAAAAACAATTAACTAATTCCAAAAAGTAAGTACTTGTTTGCTTTTCTCACCACCGATTTCGCGCGCTAATTTAGGCACTAAATAACCCGACACTTGCTCGGCAAGCTGTTTCATTATTAATTTAGCTGATTTATCATCAACTAAAAAATGAGCAGCACCTTGCACTTTATCTAATAAATGAATGTAATAAGGCAAAATGCCAATATCAAAAAGTTTATTACTTAACTGAGCCAAAACATTGACATTATCATTAATATTTTTCAGTAATACACTTTGATTTAGCACAATCACATCACTCTTTTTTAAAAGCCCAATTGCGCCAGCAACTGCATTATCAATTTCATTTGGATGATTAATGTGAGTAATTACTACAATTTGCAACCTACTTTCAACAAATAACCTACAAAGTTCAAGCGTTACTCGAGAAGGAATAACAACGGCCAAACGCGTATGAATCCGTAAACGCTTAACATGAGAGATTTTTTCAAGTGCATTAATCAAAAAAGCCATTTCATGATCTTTTGCCATTAATGGATCACCTCCTGATAAAATAATTTCATCAAGTTCAGGATGATTCGCAATATATTCAAGCGCAACAGCAAGATTCTTTTTAGTACCTTGATTATCATAATAAGGAAAATGCCGTCTAAAACAGTACCGACAGTTAATTGCACAAGCGGTCTTCGTAATCAATAATGCGCGATTGTGATACTTATGCAATAATCCGGGAACAGCGTTATCTTGCTCTTGTAATGGGTCATGACTATACCCTTCAACTTTTAATAACTCCCTATCATCACAAAGCACCTGTAACAAAAGTGGGTCATTACTATCCCCCTTTTCCATTCGATTAATAAAAGCCCTAGGAACCCGAAGCGGAAACTGTTTTTTCGCCTGTTGCATAGGGATTGAGATGGTATTAGGATCTAGTTCTAAATAGGAGTATAAAACATTGATATCTGTTACAACATTGGCAAGATCAAAAATCCACTCATCTTTATTATTTGGTAGTTCAACTTTTTGCTGTATAATATGGCTCATTTTTTGTAATTCAGAATTTTAGTTGGAGCTTTTATGGCATCTTATAGTACTAATGAGTTTAAAGCTGGTCTTAAAATAATGCAAGACGGCGAACCGTGTGTCATTGTTGAAAATGAGTTTTATAAACCGGGTAAAGGTCAATCTATTAATCGTGTAAAAATTAAAAAATTACTTTCAGGCAAAACTGTCGACAAAACATTCAAATCAGGCGAATCAGTTGAAGCTGCTGACGTTATTGATATGAATTTAACTTATCTTTATACTGACGGTGAATTTTGGCATTTTATGAATAACGATACATTTGAGCAACTTTCGGCTGACGCCAAAGCGGTTGGCGACAATGCAAAATGGTTAGTTGATCAAGCGGAATGTATTTTAACTTTATGGAACGGCCAACCGATTGCAGTAACACCACCAAATTTTGTTGAACTTGAAGTGATCGAAACCGATCCAGGTTTAAAAGGCGACACAGCAGGAACAGGCGGTAAACCAGCAACATTATCAACTGGAGCAGTTGTTCGCGTGCCTTTATTTGTACAAATTGGTGAAATACTTAAAGTGGATACTCGTTCAGGCGAATATGTATCACGCGTAAAATAAGTTAACGTTTATTCCAAAAAGAGAGGTTTTTAACCTCTCTTGCTTACCTAACTAAATAGCTCATATTTAAAATTCAATTTTCTATTTTACATAGTATCTCAAATTTCTCTCGAAAAATTTAAGCATAGCGAAGATACCTCAAAGATTCGAGGCTATCACACGACTAATTCAGAGATATTTTAGAGTTTGTTAATTAATGTAGTCGATAAAGTTCGTCTATTACAATGAAGTCTTTTTATTATAAATAAACCACATGAGTACCTTTTTCGGGTTGAAAAGTAGCTTTGCCAAATTCATCTAAGAAATAAGCAATATGATCGGCTTTATCCCCTACTAATCGTCCTTTTACTTTGTTCCATGTCATGAGGACTATCATGGCATCAGGTTCACAGCAAATTAACATGGGTTGTTGAAATTCTTCGTTCCAATAAAATTCACCTCCGTATATTTTATGGGCGGTGAGCAATAAATAACATCCGTATTCTTGCGATATCATGTTGAGTTGTTCTTCTGGAATGCTAAAGTTTTTTTCAGCCAGCTCACTGATGATCATTTCAACAATCGTAATACTTTTTTCAGAGTAATCGAGCTGATTAATGCTCCATTTTGGACTATTTAATATCGCATTTTGTGCCCATGCTTCGATCTCTTGATATAATTCATTTTTTTGTTCAGTCATTTTTATTCACTTCTCTATTGAGTTTAATCTGTTCTAATTGCTTAACACTTTGCCACGCGTCTTCCATTTGTTCAAGCGTTGCATCAATTAAAGATAAGTTTTTTTGTTTGAGTATCGATTCTACTTGTTGAAATCGTCGGGTAAATTTTTTATTGGCTTGCTGTAAACAGAGTTCTGATTTAACTTTTAAATGCCTAGCTAAATTGACGGTAGCAAACAATAAATCACCTAACTCTTCTTCAATTTTTTGTGGATCTTGTTTGGCTCGTTCTAATTCTTGCTCAACTTCGCCAAGTTCTTCTTTTACTTTATCAAGCACAGGTTTTATATCATGCCAATCAAAACCAACCGAGGCACAACGCTTTTGAATTTTTTCTGCTTGCATTAACGCTGGTATTGCTTGGGGTATATCGTCAAGCAATGAGTATTGCGCTTTTTGGTCTCGTTCTTTTTGTTTAAGTTGTTCCCAGTTAGGTTTTTCAACCTTATTTTTGGTGAAAATATGAGGATGACGATAAACTAACTTATCAGCAACCGCTAAACAGACCTCATCTAAATCAAAGCTTCCTTGTTCTTCGGCTAAATCAGCATAAAAGACAATGTGAAATAGTAAATCACCAAGTTCTTTTTTTAGCTCATCCATATTTTGTTTATCAATGGCATCAAGTACTTCGTACGTTTCTTCTAATGTATATGATTTTAAAGATGCAAAAGTTTGAACTCGATCCCATTCACAACCATTAACAGGATCACGAAGTTGTTTGATAATAGCTTGTAAGCGCTGTAATCCGTTCAAAATATACCCCCACAAATAAGTCATTGATCAGTGTCATTGTAAAGGTTTCATAACAAAATGGTTATTTTTTTAAAGGTTAATAGCAATATATTTTGATGTTATTGCTAATTATTTCACCAAAAATGATGATAAAAGCGACTGAAATGTAGCTATTTACGGAACTTCTAGCCGATAAATACTAATTAAGTATATAATATACCCCTATTAAATTAACTTTATTGATATATGAATAATTTACGTGAACTTACTTTAAGAGGTACCATCCTTGGTGCTTTTATTACTGTCATTTTTACTGCATCAAATGTTTATCTTGGTTTAAAAGTGGGATTAACGTTTTCATCCGCAATCCCTGCTGCAGTAATTTCAATGGCAATATTGAAACTATTTTCGGGTTCAACTATTTTAGAAAATAACATGGTGCAAACTCAAGCATCAGCGGCAGGTACATTATCTTCAATTATTTTTGTGCTTCCGGGTTTGTTAATGATTGGTTACTGGCAAAACTTTCCATTTTGGTTAACCTTTGCAATATGCGCCGCAGGTGGAATGCTTGGGGTTTTATTTTCAATTCCATTGCGACATGCCATGGTCGTTAAAAGCAATTTGCCTTATCCTGAGGGGGTGGCTGCTGCTGAAATTCTAAAGGCAGGCTCTAAAACCGATAATAAAGAAGCTAATGATGGTTTAAAGGATATTTTATTTGGCGGCATCGTTGCCTCCACAGTCAGCCTTTTTACTAATGGTTTTCGTGTGTTATCTGAAAGTACTGCTTATTGGTTTACTGCTGGCAAATCCATTTTTCAACTTCCTATGGGATTTTCGTTAGCGTTACTAAGTGCAGGTTATTTGATTGGGATTATGTCAGGAATTGCCATTTTAATTGGAACCATTATTGGTTGGGTATTTGGCGTTCCAATTTTAAGTGCAATTACCGATTATGATACTAGTCTGCCTTTATCTAAAGTTGCAATGGGATTTTGGGAAAAAGATATACGCTTTATTGGTGCGGGAGTCATTGCTATTGCAGCAGTTTGGACACTATTTACATTAATCAAACCAATGATTGAAGGTTTAAAAATATCATTTAAAAGTATGCGTTCAGATGCGTCTGACGATGATATTGCATCAACCGAGCGGGATTTATCACCTAAAACTATTTTATTAATTATGGGTGGTATGTTAGTTATTTTGTTAGTCACTTTTTATAGCTTTATTACAGATAGTGGGCTATCGGCAGGCGTTGCTTGGTCATTAGTGTTTTGCGCTACATTGTTTGCTTTTATTATGGGCTTTTTAGTGGCTGCCGCTTGTGGCTATATGGCTGGGCTTGTTGGTTCATCGGCTAGCCCAATATCAGGCATTGCCATTGTTGCTATCATTGTTATTTCATTAGTTCTAT
Organism: Gilliamella sp. BG7; assembly: GCF_046635565.1. Classification (NCBI taxonomy): domain Bacteria; kingdom Pseudomonadati; phylum Pseudomonadota; class Gammaproteobacteria; order Orbales; family Orbaceae; genus Gilliamella; species Gilliamella sp. BG7. The sequence goes on from NZ_JBIDFB010000002.1 coordinate 279,736, forward strand.
TGGGCTTAGGTGAAGCTAATGGTATGTTAGCTTCTGCCGAGGGCTCTAATTTTGCCACAGCTCTTACGCTGTTTACTACCAGTGCAGTGTTATCAATAGCCTGTATTTCAAACGATAATTTGCAAGATCTAAAAACAGGTTATTTAGTTCATGCTACACCATGGAAACAACAAGTGGCGTTATTAATTGGCTGTGTTGTTGGTGCGATTGTTATTGCGCCTATTTTAGAAATTTTATATAACGCTTACGGCTTTACCGGTGCGCTTCCACGCCCTGATATGGATCCAAAACAAGTTTTATCAGCACCTCAAGCAACATTGATGACAAAAATTGCCAAAGGAATAATTTCAAATAATCTTGATAAAACCATGATATATATCGGGCTAGGTATAGGTGCTATTATTATTATTATCGATTCAGTTTTAGCAGCTAATAAAGCTAAGTTTAGGTTGCCAGCGCTTGCTGTTGGTTTAGGTATTTACCTACCACCAAGCATTACCATGCCTATTTTCATTGGTACTTTCTTATCATGGATAATAAAACGTTATGCTTATAAAAAAGCACAATCACAAAATTTAGATCCAGAACAGCAATTTAAGAAAGTTGATCGTAAAGCAGCATTGATTGCGTCAGGGCTAATCGTTGGCGAAAGTTTAGTGGGCGTATTATTGGCGGTTGTAATTGTTATTAGTATTACAAGTGGTGGAAATGATGCACCGCTTGCAATTTCGGCTGATTTAGGTATGTTACCTCAATTTTTAGGCCTCTTTGTTTTTGTTGGTATATGTACGCTCTTTATTCGTCGCGCTTTATCAGCAATTAAGAAATAGCCCTATTGAATAATTAAATTTGAGCCCTTTTCGTTTTAACAAAGGGCTTTTTTATTTAAATTGATTGTTTTATAACATTCCTAATTTTGAATGATTAAAGCAATCTTTTATTAACCTATTTTACTTTGAATAATAGACAAAATATCATGATAGTTTTTGATTCAATCCAAGTGCGCCGAGGCGTTAACTTGCTTTTAGATAATGCATCAGCAACCATTAATCCTCAACAAAAAGTTGGGTTAGTAGGTAAAAATGGTTGCGGAAAATCGACGCTGTTTTCACTAATTAAAGGTGAAATTCAAGCTGATGCCGGCACGTTAAGTATACCATCGCAATGGCAACTTGCTTGGGTCAATCAAGAAACACCTGCATTAGATATCCCAGCGATTGAATATGCTATTGATGGTGATCGTGAATATCGTCAATTAGAAAAGCAGTTAAATATTGCCAATGAGCAAAATAATGGTCAACAAATTGCGGTCATTCATGAAAAGCTTGATACCATAGATGCATGGACAATTCGTGCACGAGCTGCAACATTATTACATGGATTGGGGTTTTCTAATGAGCAATTAATGTCACCCGTTAAATCCTATTCTGGTGGTTGGCGAATGCGATTGAATTTGGCACAAGCGTTAATGTGTCGTTCTGATTTATTATTGCTTGATGAACCAACCAATCACCTTGATTTAGATGCTGTCATCTGGCTTGAAAAATGGCTAAGCAACTATCAAGGAACTTTAATTTTAATTTCTCACGATCGTGATTTTTTAGATCCTTTAGTCAATAAAATTATTCATATTGAACAAAAAAGTTTATTTGAATATACGGGCAATTATTCCTCCTTTGAGATCCAACGTTCAACTAAACTTGCTCAACAACAGTCTCTTTATGAAAGCCAACAACTCAAAGTTGCACACTTACAAAATTATATCGATCGCTTTAGAGCCAAAGCAACAAAAGCTAAACAGGCACAAAGCCGTATAAAAATGCTAGAAAGAATGGAACTGATTGCACCTGCTCATGTTGATAATCCATTTCATTTTAATTTTAAGCCATCTGAATTCTTACCAAGTCCTTTGTTAAGGATGGAAAAAGTTGTAGCGGGTTATGATGATAAAATTATACTAGAAAAAATTAAGCTTAATTTAGTCCCTGGTTCACGCATTGGCTTATTAGGACGCAATGGTGCTGGGAAATCAACACTGATTAAATTACTGGCCGGAGAACTTGCACCTAAAGAAGGCCATATTAATCTCGCTAAAGGCGTTCAATTAGGCTATTTTGCTCAACATCAATTAGAATATCTACGCCCCGATGAGTCACCACTTTGGCATTTAACGCAACTTGCCGAACCGAAAAATACAGAGCAAGAACTACGTAATTATTTAGGTGGATTTGATTTTCAAGGCGACAAAGTCACCGAGCCAGTTAAAACTTTCTCGGGTGGTGAAAAGGCGCGACTTGTTTTAGCTTTAATTGTCTGGCAAAAACCAAATCTTCTTTTATTAGACGAGCCAACCAATCATTTAGACTTAGATATGCGACAAGCTCTAACTGAGGCATTGATTGATTTTGATGGTGCATTAGTGGTGGTGTCACATGATCGCCATTTGTTGCGTTCGACCACCGATGAATTCTATTTAGTCCATGATCATAAAGTTGAACCATTTGACGGCGATCTTGATGATTATCAAAAATGGTTAGCCGAAGCACAAAAAGATGATAACCAATCAAATGACGAAATAAATTCACCCAAAAAAGAAAATACAAGTAATATATCAGCTCAAGATCGTAAAGAGCAAAAACGTAAACAAGCTGAATTACGTGCACAAATGCAGCCAATAAAAAAACAGTTACAAAAAGAAGAACAGATGCTTGATAAATTAACCCATCAATTAAAGCAAATTGAAGAACAACTGTCTGATCCTGCAATCTATGATGCGAGCAAAAAAAACGAACTTACAACTTTGTTACTAGAGCAAAGCCAACTTAAAAATCAATTAGAAGAAACAGAACTACAATGGTTAGAATTACAACAACAATTGGAATCGTTTAACTTAGATTAAATTGATCATTTCGGTTAATAGGCTTGAGGTAATGGCTATCCATTGTCTATAAGCCAGCTATTTAAATTCATAGGTTATCCTCGCCAATGTTATCGACGATATCATAGATGTACATTTTTGCCTGTTCAAAATCATATCCCTCAATACCAAAAACGGATGTGCAAGATATCATACCTTCAAGTATTAACATAATTAGGCAAGATGCTTGTTCACATGACTTTGTGCCTCCTAGACATTCAAAAATCCTATCTTGAATCCATTTTTTATGTTCACTAACAATAGCGCATATTTCTTCGCTTTTATTGTTATATTCAGACTTAGCTCGTACAAACATGCAACCACAGTAATTATCATTCTTAAACCATTTTATATGCCATGAAATAATTGCATTGATTTTGTCTTTTTTCTCAGAAAAAACAGCAATAACATCTGTAAGTGATTTTTTAAAAAAATCATTCCGCCTAAGTAATACTTTACTTACAAGCCCATTTTTATCACCAAAATATTTATATAATGTTCTTTTTGATACACCTGCATTTTCTGCAACAAGCTCTAAACTAACAGGATGATAACCATATTCATTAAACAGCGATTCAGCCGCAGCAAGTATCGTATCAACAATTTCTGGCTTCAATTTCATTTTTTACTATTTGTAATTGCTAGAATATTTTTGATTCTATCACAATAACTCTAATATAGTTAATTATAAATAATATTTGACCTTTATAGTTAATAAATATACATTAAATAAACGATATCGTTTATTTAATGGAATTACTAGTTTTTATTAAAATCCTACATTAACCAAACAGGAGAGATTTATGCTAGAAAAATTAAAAGGAGGAGAGGTGATGCCACCTAAACCTCACGCAGTAGCTATATTGAGAGGATTTATTGGGGGTGCTTTAGGGATTTTGACTTTGCTCGTAATCACTCAGTGGGGAGATACATTAGCAATTATGGCTCCATTTGGTGCAACATGCGTCTTGTTATTTGCTGCACCTAAATCTCCATTAGCACAACCAAGAAGTGTTATAGGAGGGCATTTTATTTCGTCTTTTATAGGTGTATTGTTCATTAATTTATTTAGTAATGGAATTATACCGATAGCATTAGCAGTTGGGACATCTATCGCATTGATGCAGTTACTACGTGTAGTTCACGCTCCAGCTGGTGCAAACCCTATTCTAATCATGATGTCCGGAATTACTGACTATTCATTCTTGATAACACCAGTACTTACAGGTTCGGTTTTATTAGTCATGGTTGCTTTAATAGTTAATAATATAGGAATCGAAGCACGTTGGCCTAACTATTGGTTGGGATATCACTTTGATATGGGTAAAAGAATAAAAAAATCTAAAAAAGAATAGATTGTCTGTATTATATTAATAATAAGTTAAATTATGATCCGATAGTGGTTTTATCTACCTTGGCGACTCACTTTGATTAAATATATTAGAAACAGAACTATTATTCTCAAATTCTCGAAAGGCATTATATTTATTTTATAAAAGAAAAACCACAAGATAGACTCTTGTGGTTTTGTAAAAGATACTGCTAATTCAGTGAAAAGACTACATCAAAAGAAAAAGTTAGCTCTTTTCAACTTGACTAAAATCTAGCTCTACAGGCGTTGAACGTCCAAAAATAGAAACCGATACTTTTAAGCGACTTTTTTCATAATCAACTTCTTCTACTACACCATTAAAGTCAGCAAATGGACCTTCGTTAACACGAACAAGCTCACCTGGTTCAAATAGTGTTTTAGGGCGTGGTTTATCGCCTATTTGTTGTAAACGATTCATGATTGCATCAACTTCACGTTGGCTAATTGGTGCAGGACGATCCGAAGTACCACCAATAAAGCCCATTGTTCTTGGTACGCTTTTTACTAAATGCCAAGTTGCATCATTCATCATCATTTCAACTAATACATAACCAGGAAAGAATTTACGTTCACTTTTTCGACGTTGACCACTTTTCATTTCAACAACTTCTTCAGTGGGTACTAAAACTTCACCAAATGAATCTTCCATATTATGTAATTTGATATATTCACGTAATGATTGTGCAACCCTAGCTTCATACCCAGAATAAGCTTGAATAACATACCATCGCTTTTGTTGTGTTTCGCTCATATTAACGCCCTATTGATGTTAAATAAAAGATAATTGAACGGAATACTGAATCCATTCCCCAAAGCGCTAAACCAACAATAAGTGTGATAGCTGCAACCAGTAAAGTTGTTTGTGCTGTTTCTTTACGAGTTGGCCATACAACTTTTCTTAACTCTTTTCTAGATTCTTGTAAAAATAACAAAAATGACTTACCCTTGTTTGTTGTAATTGCAATTAACAGGGTTAATAACGAAATTACAACAACTGCAATAATCCGAACGATTGTATTAGGTTGATATATATCATTAGGTTCAGCAAAATAAAAATTTCCCCAAACAACAAACGCAATCAATACTAGAGCTAGACACCACTTTAATTTGTCTAGAATAGTATTTGTATCTTTACTTTCGTTACTTACTAGCATATAAAACCCATAATTATGTTATTTATAGTAATATCTATTTTCCAAAATGCTCTTTTATCAAAAACATTTTGCTAAACAGACTAGATAAGAAAGGGCATCTATCGATACCCTTTCTGTGGTAGCTAATACTTTGATTACTTAATAACTTTAGCAACAACACCTGCACCAACAGTACGACCACCTTCACGAATCGCAAAACGTAAACC